>JAEUQQ010000649.1 GCA_016789685.1 Acidobacteriota bacterium
ATCATCCGCGCGATGCGGATCGCGAACGTCGCGAGCAACCGCCGTGCGATCTTCGCCCACAACGACGTGGCCGACCTCGAGCGCCAGCTGGCCGCCGTGCCCGCAGACGTCGGACGTGTCGTCGTCATCTTCGACGGCATCTTCAGCATGCGGGGCGACCACGCGCCGGTCAGCGCGATCCTCGACGCGTGCGCGGCGCACGCCGACCGCTTCCGCGATGGCGTCGTGACGATGATGGACGACTCGCACGGCATCGGGGCCTACGGCACCACCGGCCGCGGCACCGAGGAACACTGCGGGGCACACGTCGACATCCTGGTCGGCACCTTCGGCAAGGCGTTCGGCGTCAACGGCGGCTTCGTCGCGGGCAGCCCCGAACTCGTCGAGGCGGTCCGCCAGAAGTCAGACACCTACATCTACACCAACCCGCTCAGCGCAGCCGACTGCGCGTCGGCCGTCGCCGCCGTCGACCTTGCCGACGGCATCGAGGGACGCGAACGCCTCAGGGCGCTCGCATCGCGTACGCGGCAGTTCCGCGAAGGCCTCGCCGCCCTCGGGCTCGAGTCGATCGACGGCCCGCACCCGGTGGTGCCGCTGCTCGTCCGCGACACCGACCGCACGCGCGCCATCGTGCGCGGCCTGTTCGACCGGCACATCCTGGCCGTCGGCCTCACCTTCCCGGTCGTGCCGCAGGGCGACGAGACCATCCGCTTCCAGGTCAACGCGGCGCACACGGCCGCCGACATCGAGCAGGTGCTGCAGGCCCTGGCGGAGCTGGCCAGGTAGATGGCGCGTCACGTGGGACCGTGGCGCCACTCGCTTGCGATCCGTGCCGTGCTGGTACTGGCGGCTGCCGTCGCCGCCGCGTGCGGCGGTGACGCGTCGCGCCGCACGACGCGGCTGTCGATCGCCACGGGGAACACGGGCGGCGTCTACTACCCCTACGGCGGAGGCTACGCCAAGGCGATTGGTGACAGCCTGCCCGGCGTCGACGCCACGGCCGAAGTCACCAACGCCTCGGTCGACAACCTGAAGCTGTTGCACGGCCGGCGCGTCGATATGGCGTTCGTGCTCGCCGACAGTCTCGACGATGCCATCCGTGGACGCGGTGCCTTCGAGTCTCTCGGCCAGGTCGAGGCGCGCACGCTGGCCGTGCTGTACGACAACTACACGCACATCGTCACGATCGCGGGCCGTGGCATCACGCGCCTCGGCGACCTGCGCGGCAAGGTCGTGTCGACGGGCTCGCCCGGCAGTGGCACCGAGGTGATGGCGTTGCGGATCCTGCGCGCCGCGGGCCTCGACCCCGACCGCGACGTACGTCGCCAGAGCCTCAGCGTCAACGCCTCGGTCGATGCCATCAAGGACGGCAAGCTCGATGCGTTCGTCTGGAGCGGCGGCCTGCCAACGGGTTCGGTGCTCGACCTGGCGAGCACGATGGGCGTCACGACGATACTCGTCGCCAACGACGAGGTCCTGCCGGCCCTGCAGTCGTCGTACGGCTCGCTGTACTCGCGCCTCGTCGTGCCGGCGGCGGCGTATCCCGGCCTGTCATCCGATGTGCCGGTCGTCGGCGTCGGCAACGTCCTGGTCGCAAACGCCTCGATGGACGAACAGCTGGCCTACGACCTGACCCGCGTGCTGTTCGACCGGCACGCCGACCTCGCCGCCATCCACCCCGAAGCCGCGACGCTGACGCTCGCCACCGCCGTGAAGGACTCGCCGGCGCCGTTCCACCCCGGCGCCATCCGGTTCTACAAGGAGCGCGGCGTGTGGACGCGCTGACCGCGCCGGCCGCGACCGACCCGGAATCGCCCGCGCGCCGGCTCGACGGTGGCGTGGCGCGTCTCGCGCTCGTGCTCGCCGTCGGCCTCGCGCTCTACGCGATCTACTGGGCGCTCGGCATCGTCCAGCCGCAGATCTACCGGACGACCTTCCTGCTCGTGGCGCTCGTGCTGACCTTCCTGGTGTACCCGGGCTCGTCGCGCGGGCAGGCTCGCGTGGCGCCGCTCGACTGGGTGCTGGTGTGCGCGTCCATCGGCGCGCTCCTGTGGCCGGTGATCGACTTCGAGCGCTTCATCTACCGCGCCGCCACGCCGACGACCGTCGATCTCGTGATGGGTTCCGTCACCATCCTGCTGGTGCTCGAGGCCACGCGGCGCACGGCCGGGGCGGTACTCCCGATCACGGCTGCCGCCTTCATTGCCTATGCCGTGACCGGTCACGAACTCGATCGCGTCGGCCTCGGGCTGATTGCGCACCGCGGCTACGACCTCGAGCGACTGGTGGGCACGCTCTACATGACGCTCGAGGGCATTTTCGGCGTGCCGCTCGACGTGGCGGCGACGTACATCGTGCTGTTTGCCGTGTACGGGGCGGTGCTCAACGCGTCAGGGGCGGGCCGCTTCTTCCTCGACTGGTCGCTCGCGGCCGTCGGGCGCACCGACCATGCCGCGGGCCCCGGGCGCGCGATCACCGTCGCGGGGCTCCTGCTCGGGACCGTCTCGGGCAGCGGGGTCGCCAACACCGTCACGCTCGGCGCCGTCGGCTGGCCGCTGCTGAAGCGCTCGGGCTACAGCCCCGACATGGCAGGCGCCATCCTGTCGGCCGCCGGGATCGGCGCGATCATCTGCCCGCCGGCGCTCGGAGCTGCCGCGTTCATCATCGCGGAGTTCCTGCACGTGTCCTACCTGACGGTCATCGCGATGGCCGCCATCCCGGCCCTGCTCTACTTCCTCTCGATCCTCCTGATGATCGAGGCCGACACACGGCGAAAGAGCCTGCGCCGCACGGCCGACGCGGCGGCCCTGCCGCTTGGCGCGCTGACCCGCACGCGTGGCTACCACTTCCTGGCCCTCGTCGGCATCCCGGTGTTGCTCGTGACGGGCATGTCGCCATTCCGGGCGGTCGTCGTGTCGATCGCCATCGCGATGGCGCTCAGCTTCGCGGATCGCGCGCACGCGCTGTGGCCACGGCGCCTGGTGGCGGCGCTACGCGACGGAGGCCGCAGCGTGCTGCCGGTGGCCGCCACCACGGCGACAGCCGGCATCATCGTCGGCGTCGTGACGCTGACCGGGCTGGGGCTCAAGATCGCGGGGCTGATCGTCACGCTGGCGGGCGGGTACATGTTCGCCACCGTGCTGCTGTCGGGAGTGGCCGTGTGGATGCTCGGCCTCGCCGTCCCCGTGACCGCGTCGTACATCATCGCGGCGGTCATGGTCGCGCCGGCCATGACCCGTGTGGGGGTGCCCGACGTGGCGGCGCACATGTTCATCTTCTACTACGCCGTGTTGTCAGAGGTGAGTCCGCCGACGGCCCTGTCGCCGTTTGCCGCGGCGGCCATCACGGGCGGGCGTCCCGTCCCGACGATGATGCTGACGTGGAAGTACACGCTGCCGGCCTTCGTCTTCCCGTTCGTGTTCACGCTGAGTCCGCAGGGGATGGGCGTGATCCTGCAGGCGCCGCTGAGCGTGGCCGTGCCGGCCACGGCGCAGGCGATCGTCGCGGTGGTGGCCCTGGCGGCAGCACTGGGCGGATGGATGCGCGGCCCGGCGACGCTGGTCGAGCGCCTCGTCGCGGGCATCGCGGGCGCCCTGCTCTGCTACGCGAGCCCGACGACCGGCGTCGTGGGACTCACGCTGTTCGCCGTCGCGATCGCCGTGCACGTGCGCCGCCTGCCCCGCCCCTGAGCGAGCGCACCGATCACGCGAGCCGAAGGGCCCGCCCTGAGCGAGCGAATGCTCACGCGAGTCGAAGGGCCTGCCCTGAGCGAGCGAATGCTCACGCGAGTCGAAGGGAGCGAGCGCACCGATCACGCGAGCCGAAGGGAGCGAGCGCACCGATCACGCGAGCCGAAGGGCCCGCCCTGAGCGAGCGAATGCTCACGCGAGTCGAAGGGAGCGAGCGCGCAGATCACGCGAGTCGAAGGGGAAACGGGTTCCGCTCTGCGAACTGCAGTTGGTGCCAGTAGGGGTAGATGGGCGTCACCGCGCTGGCGGCGTCGAGGCGTGCCACCTGGGCGGGCGAGAGCGCCCAGCCGACGGCGCCGAGGTTCTGTCGCAGTTGCGCTTCGTTGCGCGCGCCGATGATGACCGTCGACACCGAGGGCCGTTGCAGCAGCCAGTTGATGGCGATCTGTGGCACCGTCTTGCCGGTCTCGGCGGCGACCGCGTCGAGCGCATCCACGACCGTGTAGAGATACTCGTCGGGAATGGGCGGCCCCGCGTCGGCCGTCCCCTGCCGGTGCAGGCGCGACACGTCGGGCCGGGGCTGGCCCCGGCGGATCTTCCCGGTCAGGCGCGCCCAGCCGAGCGGGCTCCAGACCACGCATCCGACGCGCTGGTCGAGTGCGAGTGGCATCAGCTCCCATTCGTACTCGCGCCCGACGAGCGAGTAGTACGCCTGGTGGGCCACGTAGCGCGCGAGGCCGAAGCGGTCGGAGCATGCGAGCGACTTCATCAGGTGCCAGCCCGAGAAGTTCGAGGCGCCGATATAGCGGATCTTCCCTGCGCGGACCAGGTCGTCGAGGGTGTGGAGCACCTCGTCGACGGGGGTCATCGCGTCGAAGCCGTGCAGCTGATACAGGTCGATGTAGTCGGTGCCGAGTCGGCGCAGGCTCCCATCGACGGCCCGAATCAGGTGCGCCCGCGACGACCCCACGTCGTTGGGGCCATCGCCGAAACGGAAGGTGCCCTTCGTCGAGATGAGGACGGCGTCTCGTCGGCCAGCGATCGCCTTGCCGAGCACCGTTTCGGCGGTGCCGCGCGAGTAGATGTCGGCGCTGTCGAACATCGTGACGCCCGCGTCGATCGCGATATCGACCAGGCGGCGTGCCTCGTCGATGCCCGTCGTCCCCCAGGCCTCGAAGAACGGCGTCGTGCCGCCAAACGTCCCCGTGCCGAGCGTGAGGACGGGAACCTTGAGCCCCGATCCTCCGAGTTGTCGGTAGTCCATGATGCCGCCGGTTCCCCGCCCCCATCCCGGAGGCGTATCGACTGGGCGCGCCCGATGCGTCGCGACCCGATGCTGCCAAGTATGGCCCCTGTGCGCCCCGGGCGCGACGGCCGTCGCTGCAGGACTGGCCCCATCCGCCCGATTGACTGTGCAGGTGGTGCCAGCGCGCCACCCCTGCGACCGAGGAGTCTACCCATGCCCGACCTGACCCGCCAGGAAGTGATCAAGATCCTCGCCGTGACCGATGGGGCGCGCCTCGGAGGCGTAGACCTGTCGGGAGTCGACCTGAGCGGCCTGAACCTGTCTCGCGCCGACCTGATCAGGGCAAACCTCCAGGGTGCCAACCTCACCTTCGCGTACCTGCGGCGCGCGCACCTCGAGTGGGCCAACCTCGAAGGGGCCGACTTCAGCAACGCCAACATGAAGGAAGTGGACCTGAAGGCCGCGAACATGCGCCACGCCATCCTGACGGGCGCCAACCTGACCGATGCCAACCTCTTCCGCACCGACCTGGAGGGCGCCATCCTCACCGGCGTCATCGGCTTCGAACGCTGAATTGGGTGAATTGGGGTCAGGCCCTCATCATCCGGGGGTTCCATGGCGGAAACGCGCGGTGCCGCCGGTGGGCTCCCGCCAGCGCGTGCCAGCCATGGTGGTGGCGCAGAGCTCGTCGTACCAGAGGCTTGGCGGCGGGCACGGTACGTGACGGGCGGGTCATGCTGGTCAGATTCAGCGTCAGGCGCCGTCCCGCGGGCGACACCGCGTCGCGCGACGCGTCGCCGCCAGGCGTCGAATTCCGAGGTTTGTGGCGCAAATCCCGCCAATTCGGGTCAGACCCCAATTCGCCCCCAATTCGCCCCAATTCGCACCCGATTTGCCTCGGTGGCGTCAGGCGCGGGGGGCGGGCGGGTCGTGGCGGCGCAGGCGGCGGCGGTACTGTGCGCCGAACACGGTCTTCATCGCCGCGAGCTTCAGGGACTGCAGATAGTACCGGCGCGACGACAGGCTCGCGCACTCCTCGGGCAGCAGCACGAGCGACACGTGGATGTTCGGCGCGCACCCGATCGGCAGGCCCGCCAGCATGCACGCGTCGTACAGCCGCGCGAACACCGGGACCAGGGCCTCGGCATCCGGCGGATCGAGGTCCTCGTAGTCGGTCCCCCGCAGCGGGCGGAACACGCAGACGGTGGGGATGGCGCCGACCTTCGTGATCCAGTTGATCGCCCGGATGGACGACTCCGGCGGCTCGAGCCCGGCGATGATCTCGCCATTGGTCACCCACGGCTCGCTCGAGGGCCCCTTGGACGACAACGTCGCGCAGTAGCGGATCGCGTCGAGGTACCGGTCGAGCCCGTAGTGCGCGTCCTTGCCCGGGCACACCTCGCGGAAGCGGGCGCGATCGAAGATCTCGAAGCAGAACGACACGCGGTTCACGCCGAGCGCGCGCAGGTGGTCGTAGCGCTTCAGGTCGTGATGCGGCGGCGTCTGCACGCCGAGCAGCAGCCCGGTCTCCTGCTTGATCCGCCGCAGGTAGGGCTCGAGGATGTCGAGGTAGGTGTCGCCCTCGTAGTGCCCCGTGTTGAAGTCGACATACGTGATCCCCGACTCCCTGCGCGCCGCGCGCACGACCTCGAGCACCTCCTCGACCGACTTCTCGCTCGCATCGTCCACGCCGAGGTTGAGGCCCACCGAGCAGAAGTGGCAGTTCGTCTTCTCGGGCTGTTCGACCCAGTAGTCGCACACCTTCGCCGGATAGACGCCGAGATACGTCCCCTGCAGCGTCCCCACGCGCGTCATCGGCTTTCCGCTGCCGGTCTGCGCGTCGTACCACGCCGGACGCGGCGACAGCGTCAGCGCCGCCAGGCGCTCGCCCGCATAGTCGAGCCAGAGCCCGTCGCCCTCGCGCCGGATGGTGTACGGCGAGCGTTGCGCAAACGGCTCGAGCACCGGGATGTTGGTCCAGAGGCCCCCCGGCAGCACGGCTTCGAGGCCCGACCCGAGCCCCGCGCGCGTCCGCAGGAGCCCGCGCCCCGCGATACCGCCCTCGGTGCACGACGCGTCGAGCCGCGCCCCCTTGCAGTACAGGTCGAGTTTCAGGAGGGCCGGCGTCTCGCGCAGCGCGTCAGCAGCAAACATGGGAGCCTCGGAGGGAACGCACGCGCGGCGTAATGCACGCTCTGCGCCAGCCTCGAGTCGGCCTTTCGCGGCAGGAATGGGTCACTGCCGCCGGGGATCGGCGGATTCCCGGCGCCACGATCCCAGGCACATGCCGACTCCCGCCAGCCCGGGCGCCGGCGGCATCTGGTATTCTGGGAGGCCCCTCACGGGTGTGGACCTGTCCCGTGCGCCACCGCCTGGCGCACCGGCCGTGCACGTCGTTCGACCGTTCGTTCCACCAAGGCCCGCTGGCGCGGGGAGTACCCAGACGATGATTGCTGTGCAAGGTGTGTCGATGCGTTACGGGTCGAAGGTCCTCTTCGACGAGGTCACCGCGACCTTCACCCCCGGCCGCCGCTATGGCCTGACCGGCCCGAACGGCGCCGGCAAGTCGACCTTCATGAAACTCCTG
>JAEUQQ010000680.1 GCA_016789685.1 Acidobacteriota bacterium
GACGCCGGCGGCGTGACGTGGGCCGCGGGCACCGCCGTGCTCGGCCAGCGGCTCCGCTGAGTTCAGCCAGTCACCAGCAGAGAGACACGGCCGGGGGCGCCGGTGTGTGCGGCTCCCCGGCGTGGCCCCGTCGCGTGCGGCGGCTGCGGACGTGAGGGCCTGGATGGGGTGGGGTGCTTGACACGCGGCGCGGTGGAGCGTAATTTGTTACGTCGTTGAACAAATTGCCGGCCCGGTGCCTGCCCGGGGCGCAATCGGTTCACGGCCCAGGCCCATGCCCCGCATCGATCCCTCGACCGTCCGTGTGGCCACGCGCGGCACCTCGCGCGCGATCAACCGCCAGATCGTGCTCGACCTCGTCCGCGCGCACCAGCCGATCTCGCGCGCCGACCTGGCCCGTGCCATGAACGTCGCGCGCGGCGCCGTGACCACCCTGGTCAACCGCCTCATCGACGAGGACCTGCTCGTCGAGGGCGCCACCGACTCCTCGACGACCCAGCGGGGCCGGAAGCCGACCTTCCTCCACGTCAATGCCTCGCGTCGCGTCGTCGTGGCCGTCGACCTCCGCGTCAGCGAGTCGTACGTCCTGCTGGCCGACCTGATGGGCCGTCCCGTGGCCGACGTCGTCGCGTTCGAGACACTGCGCGAACCGCGCGCCCTCGCACGCCGGATCGCGAAGATCATCGACGCCCTGCGCGAGGCCCACGCGCCCGGCCTTGGATGCGAGGGCGTCGGCGTGGTCGTGCCCGGGATGGTCGATCGCGCGACCTCGCGCGTCATCAACGCCCCGACGCTCGGCTGGAAAGACCGCGACATCCGCACGCCCATCGCGACCGCCACCGGGCTGCCCGTGCAGATCGAGAACTCGGGCCGTGCCTGCGCGCTGGCGCAGCTGTGGGCGGTGCGCAAGGAACTGCCGTCGCGCGGCGACTTCGTCTTCGTCAGCGTCTCTGACGGCCTCGGCGTGGGCGTGGTCGTCAACGGCGAGGTGCTCCGCGGCCGTCACAACATCGCCGGCGAGTTCGGGCACGTGCCGCTGAGCATCGACGGTCCGATCTGCGCGTGCGGCGCCACCGGATGCTGGGAGGCCTACGTCTCGAACCGCGCGACCGTCGCGCGCTACCTGCGGCGTCCGGTCGATCACATCGCCGTCGATGCGACGACCGCGCCGGTGTCGATCGCCGAGGTGATGGCGGCGGCGCAGGCGGGCGACGCGCGGGCGATGGCGGCGGTGCAGACCACGGCGCGGTACCTCGGCCTTGGCCTCGGCTCGATCGTCAACGCCCTCGATCCCGACCGCGTCTACATCGGCGGCGAACTCACGCTGGCGTGGGATGTCATCGCCGACACGGTCAGGTCGGCCTTGTCGGAGCGTGTGCTGACGCAGGCCGCCACGCGTGTCGAGTTGCTCGTGGTGCCACCCCAGGAGTCGCCGCGCCTGCTCGGGGCGGCGGCGCTCGTCGCGGCACCGGCCTTCTCATCCACGGGGGTGGCGTAGTGCCGCCCCCAGCCCGCAGCCTTCCGATCACGAACACCTGCCGGCACGCGCTCCGGGGCGCGCGGCCGTCGGCGCGTATGCGATGACGCGACCCGATTCCATCGCACGAGGATCCAGACCATGAGCACCACGTTACTGCCCATCTCTCCCACGACCGGCATCGTGCGCGACACCGCGTCGACGAAGGGCCGCACGCGCACCGTGTCGCCCGAGCTGTGCGCGTCGCGCCACCTGCACTACGGCCGCATCATCCTCGACGCGACCGATGCGCCGCTGACGATCGAGACCGCCGGGCACGAGACGGGCTTCGTGTGCATGAAGGGCGCGGCGACGCTGGCCGTGGCCGGGGGGCAGACCTACGCCGTGACGCCGTACGACACGCTCTACGTGCCGCGCCAGAGCACCGTGGTCGTCACGCCGGGCGAGGGCGGGTGCGACATCGCCGAGATCTCGGCGCCGGTCGAACGCCCCCATCCCGTGCAGTTCGTGAAGTACGCCGACGTGCTCCAGGACGCGGGCCTGCACTTCAAGGCCGGCGGCCCGGGCGCCAAGCGCGAGCTCAGCATCCTCATCGGCAAGAACGTCGAGTCGGGCCGCATTCTCTGCGGCATCACCTTCAGCGAGCCCGGCAACTGGACGTCGTGGCCGCCGCACGAACATGCCCAGATGCTCGAAGAGGCGTATCTCTACGTCGAGATGCCGCCCCCGGGATTTGGCGTGCAGTTCGTGTTCAACGACAACCAGCAGCCCGAACTCGCCACCTTCGTGCGCGAGGGCGATGTCGTGATGATCCCGCAGGGCTACCACCCGAACGTCGCGGCGCCGGGCGGGCAGGTCAACTTCCTCTGGATGATGGCGGCCATCCGCGAAGACGAGGATCGTCAGTTCGGTGTCGTGAACGTGCATCCCGATTTCGCCGCCGGCGGTTCGGGCCTCGACCCGGGCAAGGCCAGGAAGTAGGAGCGCGCCCATGTCGACCACCTTTGTTCCACAGCACCTCGCCTGGGAGGCCATCCCCAGCGAGCACATCGCCGAGGGCATCGAACGCCGGATGATCTACGGCGACCGCCTCATGATCTGCCGCCTGCGGTTCGACCCCCTCGTCGTCACCGCCGTGCACCAGCATCCGCACGAGCAGATGACGATCGTCGAGAAGGGGCGCGTCCGCTTCACCATCGAGAACGAGGAGCGGATCGCGTCGGCTGGCGACGTGCTCCACTTCCCGTCGAACGTCTGGCACGGCGCCACGATGCTCGACGAGGAGGTCGTCCTGATCGACATCTTCTCGCCCATCCGCGAGGAGTTCCTGCCCGCCGCCGCGCGCGGCACACGGTGAGCCCCATGCCCACGAACCCCTTCGATCTCTCAGGACAGGTCGCGCTCGTCACCGGCGGCTCGCGCGGCCTCGGCGCGGCCATGTCGATCGCGCTCGCGCAGGCGGGCGCCGATGTCGTGGTGCACGGCATCGAGCCCACCGACGCCACCGAAGCGGCGGTGACCGCGATCGGACGCCGCGCCGCCGGCGTCATCGCCGACATCTCGGAGAAGGGCGCGGCCCAGCACGTCGTCGACGAAGCCGTGCGGTTGCTCGGCAAGGTCGACATCGTCGTCAACAATGCGGGCCTCATCAGGCGCACCCCGGCCGCGCAGCACTCCGACGAGGACTGGGACGCGGTCGTGAACATCAACCTGTCGGCCGTGTTCCGCATGTGCCGCGCCGCAGGCAACCACATGCTCGAACGCGGCAGCGGCAGGATCGTCAACATCGCATCGCTGCTCGCCTTCCAGGGCGGCATCAACGTGCCCGGCTACTCGGCCGCGAAGGGCGGCGTTGCGCAGCTCACCAAGGCGCTCGCCAACGAGTGGGCCTCGAAGGGCATCACCGTCAACGCCATCGCGCCCGGCTACATGAGCACCGACAACACCGCGGCGCTGCGGGCCGACACCGCGCGCTACAACCAGATCCTCGAGCGCATCCCGGCCGGTCGCTGGGGCCAGCCCGAGGACCTCGGCGGCGCCGTGGTCTTCCTCGCGTCGAACGCGTCGGCGTACGTCAACGGCCACGTCCTGGTCGTCGACGGCGGCTGGATGGCACGCTGATGTCTCGCCACGAGATCGTCAACGACATCGCCGCGAGCGGCGTGGTCGCGGTGATCCGGCTGCAGCAGGCCGATCACGTGCGCGCCGTCATCGACGCGCTGATGGAGGGCGGTGTGCGCGCCCTCGAACTGACCCTCACCGTGCCCGGGGCCGTCAGGCTCATCGAGCAGATTGCGCCCACCTTGCCGAAGGAGTTCCTGCTCGGTGCCGGCACCGTGCTCGACGCCGAGACCGCGCGGCACGTGATCCTCGCGGGCGCGAAGTTCGTCGTCGGGCCCGTCTTCCGGCGCGACGTGATCACGATGGCGCACCGCTACGACGTCGCGGTGATGCCCGGCTGTTTCACGCCCACCGAGATTCTCGACGCGTGGGAAGGCGGCGCCGACGTGATCAAGGTGTTCCCGGCCACCGCCCTCGGGCCGGGGTTCTTCAAGGACGTGCGCGGGCCGCTGCCGCAGGTCAAGATGATGCCGACCGGCGGCGTCAGCAAGGAGAACGCGGGCGACTGGATCAAGGCGGGAGCAGTGGCGATCGGTGTCGGCACGGCGCTCGTGGATGCGGCGGCCGTCAAGGAGCGGCGCTTCGACGCGATCACGAAGAACGCCGTGCACTTCATCACGGCCGTGTCGGCGGCGAGGGGAAGGTAGATGGCGATTCCGCGAGTAGTCACGTTCGGTGAAATCATGCTGCGCCTGAGCCCTCCGGGGTTCGAGCGCTTCTTCCAGTCGCCGGTGCTCGGCGCGACCTTCGGCGGCGGCGAAGCCAACGTCGCCGCGAGCCTCGCGCAGTTCGGGTTCGACGTGTCGTACGTGACCCGCCTGCCGAAGCACGCGATCGGCGACGCCGCGATCAAGGCGTTGCGGGCCGAGGGCGTCGACACCCGGCACATCCTGCGCGGCGGCGAGCGCGTCGGCATCTACTTCGCCGAGGCGGGCGCGAGCCAGCGGGCGAGCACGGTCATCTACGACCGCGCGCACGCGTCGATCGCAGACTGCGGTCCGGGGATGGTCGATTGGGCGTCGGTGCTCGACGGCGCGTCCTGGTTCCACACCACCGGCATCACGCCCGCGCTCGGCGCGGCCACCACCGGGGCGGCCGCCGAGGCGATCGCGTGTGCCAAGGCCAAGGGCGTTGGCGTCAGCATCGACCTCAACTTCCGCAAGAAGTTGTGGAGCACGACGCAGGCGCAGGCGGCGATGCGTCCGATGGTGCAGGGCATCGACCTGGTGATCGCGAACGAAGAAGACATCCAGGCGGTGCTCGGCATCGAGGTCGCGCACACCGACGTGACGGCGGGCGTGCTCGACGTGGCGAGCTACCGCGCGGTGGCCGAACGCGTGTGCCGCGAGTTCGCGGTCAAGCGCGTCGCGATCACGTTGCGCGAGAGCCACTCGGCGAGCGACAACGGCTGGAGCGCGGTGCTGTTCGACGCGGCGACCGGCGACTTCTTCCACTCGCAGCACTACGACGTGCGGCTGGTGGATCGCATCGGCGGCGGCGACAGCTTCGCGGCCGGCATGATCTACGGCCTCGTGTCGGGGCGCGCGCCCGAGCAGGCGCTGCGTTTCGCCGTCGCGGCAAGCGCGCTCAAGCAGACCATTCCCGGCGACTTCAATCGCGTCAGCGTCAGCGAAGTCGACACCCTCGCCAAGGGCGACGGCAGCGGCCGCGTCCAGCGCTGACCGCCTCCCGGCGTTTCCCCCACGAAATCGCGGAATCCAGCCCGATTCCGCGATTTCGTCATATCCGCCCCCGCGGATGTCGACTTTTTCGGGCCAGACCCGAAAAGGGGCGAAATTTCGCTCGGCCTCGAGGAACAGGCCGATTTCGCGCCGCCCGCGCCCGCAGCGGTGGAATTGGGGTCAGACCCTCATCATCTGGCGGTGTCGGGGCGACAACGGTGGGAGTCGGGGTCGGGCGGGCGGGTCAGGGGCGCGTGACCCAGGTGCGGACAACTGATTCAAGCATGCGAGGATCGTTGAGCACACCGGAAATTGCCCACTCGATCCGTCCGTCGGCGATACCCAGCAGGTGCGGCGCGCCCGTCAACTTGAGGGCGCGGCGCACGTCGCCGCGGCTGTCGACCGCGTAGCGCGCCGGCAACAGGGCGTCGCCGGCGCCCGACACCCACTGGCGCGCCGCGTCGGCATCGGTCCCGACGATGACGAGCGTGCGCGTGCGCAGGGCGTCGCTGTCCCACCCCTTCAGCGCGCGCACCAACCGATCGCTGGGGCCGCTGCCAGGCGCCACATACACCACCAGCGTCGTGCCGCTGGCCAGCGTCGCCGCGCCGTCCACCGTCGGCCCGGCGAGCCACGTCAGCGCAAACGCCCGCACCGGACGCTTCTCGCTCGCCACGAGCGGCGACGCCAGCGCCAGCGCCACCGACATCGACACGACCCACCGGACTCCCGTCTCTCGCACCTGCATCGCCATCGCCCCTCGCAACGCGCGCGGTCGCACGCCGCCGCCGTCTTCCTAGACTCCGAAGTTCCTGACCTCGACGTATTGCGTCTCATCGCCCGACGGCGTCACCGTCACGTAGAACGCCGTCTGCGATCCATCGAGCATGTAGAAGACCACTTCCGAGTTGCTCACTGGATGCAGTCCGTCGATCACAACGTTGCCGTCCGCGTCGGTGGTCGTGGTGAGCCGCCGCTCCGTGCCGTTCGCGCGGATGACGACCTGCACCGGCGTGCCGGCGTAGAACGACTCGTCGTCCTGGAACACCTGGAACTGCACCCGCTGCGCCGGATACAGCGGGAACGGCCCCACGCCGTAGCCGCTGAACGGTTCCGGCCCGTCGAGGTCGTGGATGCTCATGTG
>JAEUQQ010000703.1 GCA_016789685.1 Acidobacteriota bacterium
GATCGGCGTGTAACCCTGCGCCGTGAGGCCTTTCACCGCGGCCAGGGCCGCGCCCTCGACGCGCAGGCGGCCCGGCATCAGGACGGTTGTCTCGCCCGCCTTCACTTCGATGCCACGCCACGCGTCGGCACCGATCGTCACCGTATAGATGCCACTCGGTACCGTCACCGTCTCGCCGAGCGACGACACCATGGCCACCTGCGTGCCCGAGGCCGAGTCGATGACCTTGTGGCCCGCGAGGTCGGCCCCCTTGACCGTCAGCTTCCCGGGGCCGGGTTTCTCGATGGCGATCGTCTTGGCCGACGTCACCGTCGCCTGCCTCAGCGCGTTGGCGAGTTCAACGGCACTCTCGGCGGGGAAGTACGTGCCGCCCGTCGCCCTGGCGATGCACTGCAACTGCAGGCGCGCGGCGCTGTCGACGCCGAAGCCGACCGTGTGGATCGTCACCTTCGCGCCGGCCTTCGTGAGCGCTCGTGCTGCCGCACACGGGTCGCCCTCGCAGGTTTCCCTGCCGTCGCTGACGAGCACGACGAGCTTGTCGGCCGTCGTCTCGGCGGCCAGGTCGCCCGCCGCCTGCTCGATCACCCAGGTGATCGGCGTGTAACCCTGCGCCGTGAGGCCTTTCACCGCGGCCAGGGCCGCAGTGGCTGCCGTGGCCGCTCCGCCAAACGGCACGGCGATGCGCGTGTCGCGGCAGTCGTGCCTGGCTCGCGGCGACTGGTCGCCGTAGAGCCTCAGCGCGAGGCGCGCCGTGGCAGGAATGGCCGGCACGACGACACCAAGCGCTTCGCGCGCGCCGTCGAGGCGCGAGCGGCCGTCGGCGAGCCTGGCGTTCATCGAACCCGACGCGTCGAGGACGATCTCGATGCTGCGGCCGGGCGCGACCGTCGCTGTCTGGGCCGCGAGGCCCGACGGCACGACGAGGTCCGTGACGAGGCAGGCCGTGATCAGGTGGGATGGACGCATGTGACGACCTCGAGGCACGGGGGCAGTACGCGGCGGAGCGCGCCGGCGCGGCAGGCCGGGACGTGTGGCGGTAAGATGCGCCTGCCGCACTTGATCTGTCGGACGAGCCGGTCGTTTCCTTCACCGTGCGGCGGGAAGGATCTGCGGTGCCTGACTGCGATCGACGGACGTTCCTCGCCCGCGCGAGTACGGCCTGTGCGGCGGCCATGCTCCCCTGGAGCGGCGCGGCGCAGGGACGCACCACGCGCCTGATCCTGCTTGGCGTCGCGGGAGGGCCGAGCCCCAAGAAGATGTATGCGGCGCCGTCGCAGGTCATCCTCGTCGGCGACCGGGCCTATGTCGTCGACTGCGGCAACGGCGTCGCGCGGCAACTCGTGCTCGCGGGGGTCTCGCTGACCTCGGTGCGGCATGTGTTCGTGACGCACCACCACTCCGACCACAACGCCGACTACGGCAACCTGTGGTTCCTCGCGTGGGCCGCCGGGCTGCAGACGCCCGTCGACACCTGGGGGCCTCCGCCCCTGGCCGCGATGACGCGGCAGTTCTTCGAGCTGAACGCCTTCGACATCCAGACGCGCATCGCCGACGAAGGGCGCGTGCCGCTCGCGCCGCTGATTCACGCGCACGACCTCACCGCCGGCGGCGTGGTGCTCCACGACGACCGCGTCAGGGTGACGGCCGCCCTCGCGCACCATCCGCCCGTCGCGCCTGCGTTCGCGTACCGCTTCGACACCGCCGACCGGTCGATCGTGATCTCTGGCGACACGGCCAGATCCGACCGCGTCATCGCGCTGGCGCAGGGGGCCGATGTGCTCGTCCACGAGGCCCTGTACCTGCCGGCCGTCGATCGCCTCGTGGCGCGCGTCGGCAACGCGTCGACGCTGAAGAAGCACCTGATCGACAGCCACACGTCGGCCGAGGACTGCGGCCGCGTGGCGCAGGCCGCCGGCGTCAAGACCCTCGTGCTCTCGCACTTCGTACCCGGAGACGATCCTTCGATCACCGAGACCATGTGGGCCGACGCGGCGCGTGCGCACTTCCGCGGGCGGATCATCGTCGGCAGGGATCTGCTCGAGATCTGACCGCTCATCGCGTTCGCACCAGGCCGACGAGTTGGCGCATGTTGACGACGGGGATGGACGCGCGGCGGGCGGCGAGTTCCCGGATCATCGCCTCGTAGGTGCGCCATACGGCGTCGCGAACAGTGTCGTCGAGCAACTCCGCCCGCAGCGACGGATTCCACGGCGGGCCGCGGCGTGCGCCCGGTGCGAGGTAGACCGTCGTCCATGCCGACTTCGCAGCGAAGAAGTCGTTGTCGTGCATCTTCACCCCGACGAAGTACGGCGGTCGGCCGCCCCTGGCCGTGCGTGCCGTGGCAATCGCGTCGTCGAGCACGCTGGGGGCGGCGGTGCCGACATGCTCGAACAGCTTGAGATCGCAGTGTTCCGGGCGCGCCAGCAGCCCGTTCCGCGTGTCGCCGAGGTTGGCGGCGCGGCCATGCACGACACCGAACGTCGCGCCCATGTCGCGGAAGACGGCATCGGCCGAGGCCTGGAGGTCGGCGCCCGAGGCGAGGATGCCCACCGCCCGCGGCGGGTGCGCCATCAACCGTGCGAGCCTGCCGTAGCCGCCCTCGGCGTCGGTGGCGCGGCCTGTCACCAGGTCGAGGCCGTGGGTCTCGTAGTGCTCGATGAGGTCGTACTGCTCGGCGCTCGTCATCTGCGCGACGCCGAGCCAGTCGTAGTCGGTGTGATACGGCATCGGTGGGCGGTCGTGGTAGCACACCTCGGCCATCCGCGACAGGCGGAGGCGCTCGAGCAGATCGGGCCATCGTGCCTCGAACAGATCGACCATCGTTGTCGTGAGGTAGACGTCGAGCGGGACACCGACCTCCTCGTGCAGGTCGAGGACGCGCGTGACCACCGCGGCCGACAGTTCGGGATAGGCGAAGTCCTGCGTGTTGAGCGAGACGGTCGCGAAGAGCGCTGCCGCGTCGGTGTGCTGGGCACGCAGAGGTACTGCGCCTCGCACGAACCGGGCGGCGGCCAGCGCACCGATCGCGCGCGCGAGGAAGTCGCGTCGTGGCCAGGAGGTTGGTGGCATGGTCGTTCCCCGGGAACGGTGGCGCCGTGCGTGGCCAGGCGCGCTCATGGCAGGAACACGTTCGGACGCGACTGGTACTCGTCGCGCCAGATCCTGAGCATCTCGGGCAGCGTTGCCCAGGCGAGGTCGCCGCGGGCGACGTACGGCGCGAGCGTCTGCGTGATGGACGCCACCGAGGCGAGCACCGCCGGATCGTTGTCGAGCTCGCATTGCGGAATCATGATCGTGCTGGTGTACATCCGCCCGGGCGGGAGCTGCCCTGCGCCGAGGCGATCGAGCAGGTCGATCGTGCCGTCGATGGCCAGGATGCCGCCCGTGGCGTTGCCGATGTTCACGAGGCGCTGCGCCGGGTCGTCGGTGTGGAAGGCCGTCGCGCTCGCCGGCCTCCAGATGCCCGATGCGTTCGAGTCGTTGACGTGGTTGCGCGACGCGCCTCCCCAGATCGCCTGCGGCTGCCAGGCGAACGACGGGAATCGCTTGCCGGTCAGCGGCGCACGGAACTTCGTCCATGTCTCGCTGCGCGCCGGCGTGTAGATGAACCCGCCCACGATGCCGGTGTCGGGCGCGCCGAGCGCCTGCACGAGCGCCGCGACATCGGCGTAGTTGTAGCCGCTGCGTTCGTGCGAGTGCGCATCGACGACGATGCGTGCGGGAGCGATCTCGGCGAGCCACCGCACGATGTTCTTCCCGTCGGTCGCCCCGCGTGCCTGCTCGTCGTCCCATTGCTGGACGCGGGTGAGGTATTCCCAGTCACTTTGCACGTCCCAGGTGGCACCGGCCTCGAGGATGCGCTGCGCCGCCTCCACGATGGCCGCGCGATTCGTGATGTATCGCGCGCGATCGCTGCCCACCCATCGGCAGGGTTCGTTCGAGAACGACTCGTCGTTGTGCGACACGAACGTGACGAAGACACGCGAGGGGGCGGCCGACTGCGCGCCAGCGGGGGGCTGGATGGCGGTGAGCACGCCCGCGCACAGTGCGGCCGCGACGGCGGCGCGCGCCAGGTGCCAGGTGCGGTGGCGTGGCGCGGGGACGGGCGCGGCGGCGCGCGGCGACGCAATCGGGCGAGGCAACGGGAGCGTGTGGGTCATGGTCGGGATCCTGTTCGGGTGCCACGGCGGTCTGCCCTCCGCGCGGCGCGTCTCGACGGATTGGACAGGCGCGTCGCGGGCGAAGTGAAACGCCCGGGCCGGGAAAATCGCTGCGCCGAACGTGCGGCGCGTCTGTAGAATCTCGGGATGCTCAACCTGCACGGCATCTTCCCGCCGGTCGCCACGCCGTTCACCGAACGCGGCGACCTCGACCTCGACGCCCTCCAGTTCAATGCGCACCGGTGGATGCAGACGCGGCTGCGCGGCCTGGTCGTCCTCGGGACCAACGGCGAAGCGGCGTACCTCGATGGCGACGAGTCCGAGGCCGTCGTGGCGGCCGCGCGGGCGTGCATGCCGGCCGATCGCACGCTAGTCGCCGGCACCGGGCACGACGCGACGCGGCAGACGATCCGCGCGTGCGAGCGCGCGGCGAAGGCGGGCGCCGACGCCGTGCTCGTGCGCACGCCGGGCGCGTTCAAGGGGTTGATGACGGGCGAGGCGTTCGTGCGGCATTTCCGCGCGGTGGCCGACGCGTCGCCCGTGCCCGTGCTGCTCTACAACTTCGCCAACAACTTCGGCGTGAACATGCCCACGAGCGCCATCGTGGCGCTGGCCGAGCATCCCAACATCGTGGGCATGAAGGAGTCGGGCGGCGACATCTCGCAGATCAACGAGCAGGTCGGCGCCACGCCCGCCCGTTTCGAGGTCGTGGTCGGATCCGCGCCGAGCCTCTACGCAAGCCTGTGCGTGGGGGCGGTCGGCGGGGTCGTGGCGCTGGCCAACGTCGCGCCCGATGCGTGCGTCGCGCTCTACGACCACGCGGTCGCCGGACGACACGCCGAGGCCCTGGCGCAGCAGCGGGCCATCACGCCGCTGGCCGTGGCCGTGACCGGCAAACACGGCGTTCCCGGCCTCAAGGCCGCAATGACGCTCGCCGGGTATCGCGGCGGCTTCCCGCGATCGCCGCTCGCGCCGGCGCCGCAGGCCGTCGTCGACGACCTGCGCGCCACGATCGACCGGTTGCACGCCGCGCCAGGGCTGGCCTGAGTCATCGCGCCGGCACGGCGTGTTGCGTTCGTCGTTCGCGTGCCGCGTGCAACGGTGCGCGGCGCGCCGCGCTGGGGGCACGCGCGTCGCCAGCGTGCGTTGGGATCCCGCGAGTGCCATCCATCGTCTCAGGGGGATGCGATCACTGGCGCTCGTCCTCGTTGCCGGCCTCACGGTCGTCGTCCTCGACGTTCTCTGGCTCGGCATCGCCATGGGCGGGTTCTACAACGCGTGGCTGGGTGACCTGGCGCGGCGTGCCGCCGATGGCAGCCTTGAGCCCAACTGGATCGCCGCGGCGATCGTGTATGTCTGCCTCGGAGTGGCCGTCGTCGAGTTCGTGTGGCCGGCAGTGCGCGGGGCGTCGGTGCGCGTCCAGTGTGCGCGGGGCGCGCTGTTCGGCGTCCTGGTCTACGGCGTCTACGACCTCACGAACCTGTCGACGCTGCGGGGGTGGCCGGTGCGGATGGTCGTCGTCGACATGCTGTGGGGAGGCGTGGTGGGCGGGCTGACGACGGTGGCCGTGGGTGCGTTCGCCCGGCGATGGCCACGACCGGCCTGACACGTGTCGCGACACGCGTCTGCCGACGTCGGCGGCCGGTGCGCCGATTGAGACACCGGCAATGACGCGCGAAGGCATTTGCACGGGCGCCGGCGAGTCTCCATAATTGGCCCGCGATGCGTTCGACCCTGCGGTGGGTGACGGCTGCGCTCGGCGCAGGTTTATGGTCGCTGGCGTATCTCTACCTCACATTGCCCGACGTCCGTCCGCTGGTGACGATCAATCCCACGACCACGGCATTCATCGAACGGCGCGTCGAAGAAGCCGACGATGCCGGCAAGGTGCTCAAGGTCCGCCAGCAGTGGATCAGCTACCGCAGGATTTCGCCGCAGCTCACGCGCGCGGTCCTGGTGGCCGAAGACAGTGCGTTCTGGCAGCACGACGGGATCGACTTCGAACAGATCAGGGAGTCGATGGAGTACAACCTCGAGCGCGGTGAGTTTGCGCGCGGGGCGAGCACCATCACGCAGCAACTGGCCAAGAACCTGTATCTGTCGCCTTCGAAGAACCCCCTGCGCAAGGTGCGGGAGCTGATGATTGCGCGTCGCCTCGAGGCGGTGCTGAGCAAGCAGCGGATTCTCGAAATCTACCTGAACGTAATCGAGTGGGGCGACGGCATTTTCGGCGCCGACGCGGCGGCGCGTACCTACTTCGGCACTGGCGCGGGCGGGCTTGGCGCCGAGCAGTCGGCCCTGCTGGCCGGGGCAATCATCAACCCGCGGGTGCACAGTCCGGGGCGTCCGACGACGCGGTTGCTGCGGCGGCAGCGCATGCTCCTGCGCCGGATGGGTGCGGCGACGCCACCGCCGGCCGTCGACGACGCGTCGGCGGCACCTGCGGCCGCGCCGGCGGTTCCCGCCACGCCGCCGCCCGGAGCTGCGGCGCCCGAGGCGCCAGGCGCCGACGTTCCACCGTCGACATCCACGCCACCTCATCCACCACCGGTGCCGCCTGGTGGGGCAGCACGATTCAGTGGTGCGCAGACCGGCTGGCATTCATGAACGCCGCCGCCGCTGCCGATCACCGATCCGGGGTGCAGGTCTCCACGAGCCCCTCGGGTTGCTGCGCGATGCTCAACTACACGGATGCGATTACCGCACTGGCGCACGACATCGTGCGGCGCGTGGAGCCGTTGGCGCACATCGACCTGTCGCGGACGCTGGTGTTCGGGCGGTTCGGGCGCACGCGGGCCTCGGGCGCCTACGCCACGTGTCACGCCCTGAACATGCCGACGAGTGAGGCCGGGTATTTCTTCTGGAAGGACCCGCTGTCGGGCCAGGTGGTCAAGCGGTCGGAGTGGTTCGTCACGTGCTCGCCGACCGTCGAGGTGGATGGTCGTCGCATCGACTACCTGTTCTCGTACTGCCTGCCGCGTTTCTGCGACCAGACACTGACGAAGGCGCTGAAACGCGATCGCTATCCGCACGAGCCGGAGTGGGTCGCGAAGCTCGACACGATCGTGCACGAGTTGTATCACGTCGATCCGCTCGCGCCCGGCCTCAGGCAGGTGACGACGGCCGACGGCCAGCCGGCGGTGCGACACCATTCGCCCGAGTTCTTCGCGCACGTGTCGCACTGCGTGCAGGCCTACCTCGCCTCGCGGCCGGATCCGGCATTGCTCGACTTCCTGGCCTGCGACTTCGATCAGCTGTCGCGGCGCTACGGCGGCGTGACGGCAACGACCTTCATGAACTTCCCGTCGTACCCGCAGCGCTTCCATGTGCCCGTCTCGCCCCAGCCGCCCTGGCCCGAGGCCCACATCGAGCCGCTCCCGGCGCCGCCCCTCAAGACGCGCTACACCAGGGCCGATCTGACAACCCGCGTCTTCACTGCCGGCGCCACCCAACGCGTCCTCGTCCCCGCCCCCCGCCTCGCCGGCGCCGCCTGATCCCCGAATTGGGGTCAGGCCCTCATCATCCGCAGGTGTCGTCGCGCCACCGTTGGGCGACGGCAGTGCGGCGTGGTCGCCCACCCGGTTGGCGCGACGTCTCGACAACCGACCTGAATGCGGGTAGTTGGTGCGCGGCGCGACGCTTGCTCGGCCCGGGGACCGAGCGCCTGGAATCCGGTGCCATGCCAATGGAACGCCGGCGCCTGACGCCAACCGCCGGAGGCGGAATCGGGCACTCAGCTCCCCGTTTTCTGCCAAATCGGGTCAGACCCCAATTCGGGTGCAGAGACCCCAATTCGGGTGCAGAAATGTGGCGGCGTGTCAGCGGATGATGCGGCGGGCGCCGAGGAGGCGTGTGGACCAGTAGCGGCCGCTGAGGGCCTCGACGCGGACGCCGCCGCGGGAACTCGGCGCGTGCACGAACGAGCCGTCGCCGAGGGCGATGGCGACGTGGCTGGCGCCGCGGCCGCTGGTGGCGAAGAACAGCAGGTCGCCGGCCCGCACCTCGTCGAGATCGACCTTGCGTCCCACACCGAACTGCTCGGCCACCGTGCGCGGCAGGGTGATGCCCTGTTCGTTGAACACGTAGCGCGTCAGGCCGCTGCAATCGAAGCCTGACGGGTCGTTGCCGCCCAGGCGGTAGGGCGTCCCGACGTAGTCGATCGCGCGCCGCGCGACGGCGCGGGCGACCGGCGGTGCCGACAGTGCCGCCGCCGGGAGTGCGGGGGCGGAGCCGGCGGGCGCGGCGGTGGCCGCGGGCGCGTCGGCCGTCGTGGCACCGGGAGGAAGCACGCCGCCGCGGCGGGCGGTGGGCGAGGGAAACGGGTATGGCGTCGGGTCGCTCCCCGACGACGCGCAGGCCGTCGCCATGGCGGCGGCGAGGACGACGGCGGCACGGCGCCCGCTGGCAATCCACGGCATCGTGCGCATCTTATCGAACCCGGCGTCGTTCGTCAGTAGCGCGTCCGTTCACGGATTCGGCCGCGTAGCGCGCACTGCGGTCACGGCCTCGCGTGCGGGCTCAGCCTTGACACGGTCAGGTGCCTCCCTCAGAATCGAGGTCACTTCGGTGCTGCATGGAGCAAACGCTCCTCCTCAACGCGACGTTCGAGCCTCTCAAGGTCGTCCACTGGCAGAAAGCGATCACGCTGTGGTGCCAGGGGAAGGTCGAGGTGATCTCGGTCTACGACCGTGAGATACGGAGCGTTTCGCTCAGTTTCCGCCTGCCGTCGGTCATCCGGCTCCTCCGCCGCATCAAGATCAAGCGCCAGTTCGACTACGTCCCGTTCTCGCGCGCGAACATCTACGCGCGCGACGAGTACACCTGCCAATACTGCGGGACGGTCTTCCCGGCCGCTGAGCTCACGTTCGACCACGTCGTCCCGGTGGCGCATGGCGGGCGGAAGGACTGGGAGAACATCGTGTCGTGCTGCATCTCGTGCAACCGGCGCAAGGGCGGACGCACGCCCGCGCAGGCCGGCATGCACCTGGTCCGGCATCCGCGCCGGCCCGATCGCTCGCCGGCCCTGCGCATCACGATCGGGATCCGCAACACGCCCGAGAGCTGGCGCGACTACCTCTACTGGAACGTCGAACTCGACGACGGCAGCGACAGCTCGTGACGGCCGGCGACAGGTCGCGGGGAGCGCAGGGCGGCGCACCGCGCATCGCGTCACTCAGGCCGTGGCGCGCGACGCCTGGCGGACGCATCCACATCGACGGCGGACCCTTCACCCTCGGCGATGACCTCCCGATCATCCGGATTGGCAACGATCGCGTGCGCGCCGCGTTCGCCTCCTCGTCGTGGATGGCCGCAACCGTGCCGGCCTCGCCGGCCGGAGGCGCGACGGCCGTCCGCATCGACGGCGTTGCCGGCGAGACGGCCTTCCTCGACGTCGGCCGCGAACTCGTCACC
>JAEUQQ010000715.1 GCA_016789685.1 Acidobacteriota bacterium
TCTCGGCAACGCATATACCGTCAAGGCCAGCGTCGGCCACGTCCGCGATCTGCCCGAACGCAGCGCCGAGGTGCCGGCGACCATCAAGGACAAGCCCTGGGGCCGCATGGCGGTCGATCCCGACGACGACTTCAAGCCGTATTACGTCGTCTCGACCGACAAGAAACGCACCATGGCCGAGCTCCGGCAGGCGGTGAAGGACGCCAGCGAGGTCCTGCTGGCGACCGACCCTGACCGCGAAGGCGAGTCGATCTCGTGGCACCTGCAGGAGGCGCTCAAGCCCAAGGTGCCCGTCAGCCGCATCGAGTTCCACGAGATCACCGAGGAGGCCGTCCGCGAGGCGATCGCCAATGCGCGGAAGGTCGACATGAGCCTCGTCGACGCGCAGGAGAGCCGCCGCATCCTCGATCGCCTCTACGGCTACATGCTCTCGCCGGTCCTGTGGAAGAAGGTGCAGACCGGCTTGAGCGCCGGCCGCGTCCAGAGCGTCGCGGTGCGCCTCATCGTCGAGCGCGAGCAGGAACGGCGGGCCTTCGTCCGCAGCACCTACTGGGACCTCGACGCCGTCGTGGCCGCGGCCGGTGCCAGGTTCACGGCGACCTTGACCCGGGTCGGCGATCAGCGCGTGGCCTCAGGCCGCGACTTCGACGCCACAACCGGCACGCTGACGGCGCGGAGTGTCCGCCTGCTCGATGGCCCGACCTCGACCGCCCTGGCCACGTCGCTGCGCACCGCCCTGCCGTGGCGGGTGGCGTCGCTCGACGAGAAGCCGACGACGCAGCGTCCGTCGCCGCCGTTCACGACCTCGACGCTGCAGCAGGAAGCGAACCGCAAGCTGGGGTTCGGGGCCGACCGCGCGATGTCGGCGGCACAGCGGCTGTTCCAGGACGGCGTCATCTCGTATCACCGTACCGACTCGACCACGTTGAGCGACAAGGCCCTGGCCGAGTCGGCCAACGCGATTCGGTCGATGTACGGGGCGCCGTACTACTCCGGCCCACGGCAGTACCGCACCAAGGTCAAGAACGCCCAGGAGGCACACGAGGCGATCAGGCCTACCGACTTCCACCGCTTGCCGCAGGACGTCGCCGAGTACGGGATCGACGAGCAGCGCATCTACGAGCTGATCTGGAAGCGGACGGTCGCCAGCCAGATGGCCGACGCGAAGCTGCTGCGCACGTCGGTCGAGATCGTGGCGGCCGGGCCCGACGGCGTGCCGTGCACGTTCGGGGCCTCGGGCAAGGCGATCGAGTTCCCGGGCTTCCTCAGGGCCTACGTCGAGGGCAGCGATGATCCCGCGGCGCAACTCGACGACCAGGAGTCGCTGCTACCGGGCATGAAGGTCGGCGACCTGGTTGGGCGTCCCCCGGCCGACGCCGCGCTGTGGGTCGACACGCTCGAGGCCAAGGGACACGAGACCCAGCCGCCGGCGCGCTACAACGACGCCACGCTCGTCAAGCGCCTCGAAGACGAAGGCATCGGGCGGCCATCGACGTACGCGTCGATCATCCGGACGATCGTCGATCGCGGCTATGCCAACCGGCAGGGCAAGGCGCTCGTGCCGACGTTCACGGCGTTTGCGGTGACGTCGCTGCTCAAGCAGCACTTCGGGCAGCTCGTCGAGCTGGGCTACACCGCCGAACTCGAGGGGCAGCTCGACGAGATCAGCAACGGCCGCAGCGGCCGCAGCGAGTTCCTCAACAAGTTCTACCGTGGCGATGGCGCGCACTGGCCCGGGCTCGTGCACCTCGTCGAGGCCGACCACGTCATCGACTACCCGGTCGTGTCGCTTGGCGTCGATCCCCAGACGGGCCAGGACGTGATCGTCAAGGTCGGCCGCTACGGGCCGTATGTGCAGATCGACGGTCAGAGCGCGTCGATTCCCGAGGATGCGGCCCCGGCCGACTTCACGATCGAGCAGGCGCGCAACCTCGTGCGTGCCAAGGTCGAGGGCCCGAAGTCGCTCGGGGTCGATCCGGCGACGCAGTTGCCGGTGTTCGTGCTCAACGGCCGGTTCGGGCCGTACGTGCAGCTCGGCGAGACGCCGGCGCCCGGCGTGAAAGAGAAGCCGAAGCGTGCCTCGCTCGCCAAGGGCATGACCGAGGAGTCGGTGACGCTCGCCGAGGCGCTGCAGTTGCTCGCGTTGCCGCGCCTGGTCGGGGTGCATCCCGACGACGGCGCGAAGATCGTCGCCAACTTCGGCCGGTTCGGGCCCTACATCAAGCACAACGACGAGTTCCGCTCGCTGGCCGACGATGCGCAGGTGTTCGCGATCACGCTCGACGAGGCGGTTGAGCTGCTGCGGCAGCCGAAGCGCTCGCGGATGCGGAAGGCGGCCGAAAAGACCGTGCTGCGCGAGATGGGTGCGCATCCGGCGAGTGGCGCGGCGGTGAAGATGTTCGACGGCCGCTACGGTCCCTACGTGTCTGACGGGACGACCAACGCCTCGGTCCCGAAGGGCGTCGACCCCGCGTCGCTGACGCTCGAGACGGCGGTCACGCTGCTCAGGGAACGCGAGGGCGTTGCGCCCAAGAAGCGTCCCACGCGGCGCGGCGCGACCGGACGCGGGCGCAAGCCTGCCTGAGTGAGCCGTCGATTCGCGGACGTGCCGGCACGTCCGATGTGGCCCACGGCGGGCCGTTGAGTGTCCATGCCCGACTCACGTGTGCACATCATCGGCGGCGGACTTGCCGGCTGCGAGGCGGCCTGGCAGGCCGCGCGCCTCGGCGTGGCGGTCACCCTCCACGAGATGCGGCCGGGGCGATCGACGCCGGTCCACAAGTCCGGCGGGCTCGCGGAACTCGTCTGCAGTAATTCATTCCGCGGTGACAAGCTCGACAACGCGGTTGGCGTGCTCAAGGACGAGATGCGCCGGCTCGGCTCGATCGTCATGCGGGCGGCCGAGGCGACACGCGTCCCGGCGGGCGCGGCGCTCGCGGTGGATCGCGAGCGTTTCTCGGCCGAGGTGACGGCGGCCATCACGGCGCACCCGCTGATCACGATCGTGCGCGACGAGGTGCCGGCCCTTCCTGCCGCCGACTCGGGGATGTACCCGCTGATCGTCGCGACCGGGCCGCTGACGTCAGACACGCTCTCGGCCAGCATCCAGCAGTTCGTCGGGCGCGAGCACCTCTCGTTCTACGACGCCATCAGTCCCATCGTGCTGGCCGAGACCATCGACCGCACCCGGGTGTTTCGCGCGTCGCGCTGGGGACGCAGTCTCGGCACGGCACAGCACGCGCCCATCGAACCCGCCGGGCCGGCCTGCGGCGTGGACGATGGGGAAGGCGACTACCTGAACTGCCCGTTCACGAAGGCCGAGTACGACGCGTTCTACGATGCGCTGACGCACGCCGAGTCGGCCACCGTGCACGACTTCGACACGGCAACGTTCTTCGAAGGCTGCCTGCCGATCGAGGTGATGGCGCATCGTGGCCGCGACACGCTGCGGTTCGGACCGATGAAGCCCGTGGGCCTCACTGACCCGGCGACGGGGCGCCAGGCGTACGCGGTCGTGCAGTTGCGGCAGGACACGCTCGCGGGCGATCACTACAGCCTCGTCGGCTTCCAGACGCAGTTGAAGTGGGGCGAGCAGGCGCGCGTGCTGCGCATGATTCCCGGGCTCGAGCGCGCGGAGTTCGTGCGCTTCGGCATGGTGCATCGCAACACCTACATCAACGGGCCGACGGTCCTGCGCGACACGTGGCAGGTGCGTGGGCGCGACGACCTGTTCTTTGCGGGGCAGGTGTCGGGGGTGGAGGGGTACGTCGAGTCTGCCGCGTCGGGGTTGATGGCGGGAATCAACGCGGCGCGGGTGGCCCGCGGCGAGGCGCCGCTGGTGGCGCCGCGCGAGACGGCGCTTGGGGCGCTCGCG
Organism: Acidobacteriota bacterium; assembly: GCA_016789685.1. Lineage (GTDB taxonomy): Bacteria > Acidobacteriota > Vicinamibacteria > Vicinamibacterales > JAFNAJ01 > JAEUQQ01. The sequence goes on from JAEUQQ010000715.1 coordinate 3,875, forward strand.
TACTACGTGTCGCACGCCGACCCGGCACACTACCAGCCGACGAACGTCACGTTCGGCATCATGCCGGCGTTCGAAGGGCGCGTCCGCAAGGGGCGCGACCGCAAGGTGGCGCTGGCGGCGCGGGCGATCGAGCAACTCACGGCCTGGGCCGGGCAGCAGGCCATTCCGCTGGCCGAGTCGGGGCATCGGGATGTCGCGCACGAAGGCTGACGCCGGCGCCGGCGAGGACGACGGCCTCGACACCTACCTGGTCGACTTCCTCGACTACCTGCAGCTGAACCTGAACCATCCCCCCAACACCGTCGCGGCGTACGAGAGCGACTGCGATCAGTTCCTCGATCACCTCGCGGCCAGCCGCGCGATGAAGCGGAGTCAGCTTCGGCCGTCGGATGTCGACCTGGCCGGCGTGCGCAGCTTCCTGGCCGAGCAGCACAAGCGGGGGCTGGCGCGCAGTTCGTCGGCGCGGAAGCTCTACGCGGTGCGGGCCTTCGGGCGTTTCCTGCGGCGCGAGGGCGCGATCGACGACGATCCGACGGCGCTGGTCGGGTCGGTGCGGCTCGACGTGAAGATGCCCGTGCACATGGGCGAAGAGGAAGTGGCGACGCTGCTTGCGGCACCAGACGCGACGCAGCCGCTGGGGCGGCGCGATCGCGCCATCCTCGAGATGTTCTACGCCGCGGGCATCCGCTTGAGCGAACTCGTCGGACTCGACCTCGAGGATGTGAACCTGTCGACGCGCATGGTGCGGGTGCTCGGCAAGGGCCGCAAGCAGCGCATCGTGCCGTTCAACCGCACGGCGGCGGGCGCTGTGCTGGCCTGGCTGCCAGATCGCGAGCGGCTCGTGGCCGAGGGGCGCGCGCTGCAGCGCCCGGCGCGCGACGAGGCGCGGCGTGCGGATCGGGCCCGGCGCCGCGCCGAGCGCGACGAGCAGCCCCTGTTCGTCAACTACCGCGGGACGCGGCTGACCGCGCGGAGCGTGCGCCGCATCGTGGTGCGCTACGTCGCGCAGGTGAGCACGCGCTTCGGCGTCAGCCCGCACGCGCTCCGGCACTCGTTTGCGACCCACCTGCTGCAGCGCGGCGCCGACCTGCGGACCATCCAGGAACTGCTCGGCCACGCGCGGCTGTCGACGACGCAGCGCTATACGCACGTCAACGCCGCCCAGCTCATCGACGTGTATCGCAAGGCCCATCCCCGCGCCACCAGGACGAATTGACGCCGGCGTCCCCGCGGGCCGACACCCCCAGGTGTCGCCCCGACGCCTGCCGATGATGAGGGTCTGACCCCAATTCCGGGTCGTCGGCCGCATCCTGCCCGCAATTCTCGAAAACGCGGGTGTTGGGGCCTGACCCGATTTGGTTGGGGTTGGCGGCACAAACCGCGAAAGCGACAACGGGGGGTGTCATCGCCTTCCGTACGCGGCGAGGGGCGCGCGGGGCGCCCCTCGTGATGTGCCGAGCGCGACGGTCGGTCAGCCCACCATGTCGAGCATGGCCTGCCGGCGTCCCTTCGGGTAGTCGATGTGCAGTGTCTTGATCTTGTAGTTCATGACGCGCGGGCTGATGTTCAGCAGTTCCGCCGCGTCCTTCTGCACCCAGTTCGACATGCGCAGCGCCTCGACCAGCGCCTGTCGCTCGATTTCTTCGAGGGCGATGCCGCGGGGCGGGAGCTTGAGCACCGGCGCGAGTTCGCTCGTCTCGCCCGTCGAGGACTCGTCGCCGAGGTGCAGGTCGAGCGCGGTGAGTTCGCGCCCGTCGGCCAGCAGGACGGCGCGCTCGATGGCGTTCTCGAGCTCGCGGATGTTGCCGGGCCAGTTGTAGCGCAACAGCAGCTTCAGCGCATCGGCCGACAGGCCGTCGACACGCTTCTTGAGCTCGCCCGAGAAGCGGGACATGAAGTGCGTGGCCAGCGCCGGGATGTCTTCCTTGCGGTCGCGCAGCGGCGGCATGTCGATCGACACGACGTTGAGGCGGTAGTAGAGGTCTTCGCGGAACTGCCCGTTGGCGACCATTTGCGCGAGGTTGCGGTTGGTGGCCGCGATGAGCCGCACGTCGACGCGGAGGGTGCGCGTGCCCCCGAGGCGCTCGAACTCGTGCTCCTGCAGCACGCGCAGGATCTTGGCCTGCGTGTTCTGGCTCATGTCGCCGATCTCGTCGAGGAACAGCGTGCCGCCGTCGGCCTGCTCGAAGCGGCCGATGCGCTGCTTGTCGGCGCCCGTGAAGGCCCCCTTCTCGTGGCCGAACAGCTCTGACTCGAGCAGGTTCTCCTGCAGGGCCGCGCAGTTCACCTTGACGAAGTTGCGCCCCGCGCGGGTCGAGTTGTGGTGCACCGCTCCGGCGATGATCTCCTTGCCCGTGCCCGTTTCGCCGCGCACCAGCACCGTGGTGTTGCTCCGCGCCACCTTGCGCACGACGTCGAGCACGCGCTTGAGCGCTCCGCTGCCGCCGATGATCCGGTCGAAGTCGTAGATGTCGCGCTGGGTGTGCCGCAGGTAGTCGATCTCGTTCTTGAGGCGGCGGTGCTCGATCGCCCGCGCGATCTTCACCTCCATCTCCTCGATCTCGAAGGGCTTCGTCACGTAGTCGAAGGCGCCGATCTTCATGGCCTCGACGGCCATCTGGATCGACCCGAATGCGGTCATCAGGATGACGACGATCGATGGATGCAGCGCCTTGGCGGTCCGGAGCACGTCCATGCCGTCCGCGCCGCCCATCTTGATGTCGGAGACGACCACGTCGTAGCTGCTCTCGTGGAGGCGCTCGAGCGCGGCGTTGCCGTTGCCGGCCTCGTCGACGTCGTGCCCGGCGTCGGTGAGCGCCCGCACGAGCCCGCGGCGCAGTGAATCGTGATCGTCGGCAACGAGAATGCGACCCATGGCGTGAAACCTCCCGCTTACGCGGCTTCCGGGGACCCGAAGTCTTCGCCGAGCGCCTCGACCGGGAGCAGGATGCGGAACTGCGTCCCGCCGTGCGTGCCGACCCGGAGGTCGATCCGCCCGTCGTGGGCATCGACGATCTTGCGCACGATGGCGAGCCCGAGGCCCGACCCGCGTGGTTTCGTCGTGAAGAACGGACTGAAGATCCGATCGCGGATCTCGCTGGACACGCCCGGCCCATCGTCGATGATCTGGATCTCGATGGAGCCGAGGCCGACGGGAGCGCCGTCGCCGGCGACCGGATCGGGATCGCCAGGACGATGCGTGGCGGTGATGGCGATCGAGCCGTTGCCGCCGAGGGCCTCGAAGGCGTTCGTGATCAGGTTCGTGAAGAGCTGGCGCAACTGCTGCGCGTCACCGTCGATCTCCGGCAGCGCGTTGGGCAGCCGCGTCGAGACCACGACCTCGCCGCGCGTGACGAGGCTCTCGGCCATGTAGAGCGCTTCGTTGATGACACGCGGCAGCGTCACCGATTCGCGCTGCAGGCGGATCGGCCGCACGAACTCGAGCACCTCGATGACGATCGCGTTCGCCATCTTGGCCTCGTGGATGATGTCGTTGAGCAGGCCCTGCGCATCGGGCACGTCGGGAATGCGCCGCTTCAGCAGGCCCGCGAGCACCTCGATGCCGGCCAGCGGGTTCTTGACCTCGTGGGCGATCGCCGCGGCCATCTCGCCGAGTGCCGCGAGCCGATCACGCAGGCGCTCACGTTCCTCGATCTGCTCGACGCGGGTCAGGTCCTTGAACAGCAGGGCCGCGCCCGAGATGCGGCCGCGCTGGTCGGTGATCTGGCACAGCGTGTAGCCGATCACCTTGCCGGTGGCCTTGATCCGCATCTCGGCCCGGTTGGGCAGTGTCGACAATTCGAAGGCATCGTGGAGCAGGCGGATGACGTCGGGGCGCGACCGCAGCACCTCGTCGTAGCCGTTGCCGATATCGTCGGGCTGGGGCTTGATGCCGAGCGCACGGTAGGCCTCGTCGTTCATGACGGCGAGGCGTCCGTCGGTCGTGACGGCCACGACCGCATTGCGCAGGCTCGTGACCATGTCGCGGAAGAACGCGGACGGGACACGGGTGACGGCGCGGAGTGGGGCGGCGTGTGGTGGCGTCATGGGTGTCGAGGGGCGGCCGATTGCACAGGCAGGCCGCCCGCTCACCTCAAGGCAAGCCGTGTGCCGACGGGACTCCGCCGCGGCACACGACGGAATTGTCCGAATCTCGCCCGCGATGGCGCGTCGTGCCACCACCGTTCGATTACCAAATCGACACGGCGCGACAGATCTGTAATCCGGTAGCGCTGGGTACCTCGGCCGCGGCGGAGGATGGGCTGGCGCGGCCAACGGACGCCGACACCTGGGCCGCTGCGGCGCGACAGGTGCTGGCCGTGCGCGTGCGCCGCCAGGCGGGTCGGGCTAGGTCGACGGCGTCGGCGCCTGTTGCTGCAGTGTGTCCATTTCCTGCTGCAGCATCTCCCAGCGATTCATGAGGTCGCCGACCGTCCACATCATCTGCTGGTGGCGATCGATCACGGGCTTCGACGTGGCGTGGTCATCGTAGAACCCCGGCGCCGACATCTCGGCTTCGACCGACTTGATGTCGTGTTCGTGCCGTGCGATCTGCGCCTCGAGCTCGGCGATCTTCTGGCGCATCACGTCGACGGCGCGCTTGTGCCGGCGGAGTTCGGCCTCGAACTGCTTGCGTTGGTCGCGCGACGACACGGCCGGCGCGGGCGCCGTCTGTGGACCCGGCCGCGCAGCAGCCGGCCGCTGCTGCGCCTGCGGCGCGGGTTTCGCCGCCGCCTGCGCCGGCCGGGCCGCCGACGCGGGCGCGGCCTTGGCCACCGCCGCGGGCGGAGCCGCCGCTCGCGCCGCCGCCTGGGCCTGACTCCAGCGGAACTCCTCGTAGGTGCCGGGGTACACGAGGATGCCCCCGTGGCCGACCTCGACGATCTTGGTCGCCAGGCGGTCGATGAAGTAACGATCGTGCGACACGAGGATCAACGTGCCGCCGAAATCCTCGAGGGCGTCGAGCAGCACGTCCTTCGAGTCCATGTCGAGGTGGTTGGTCGGCTCGTCGAGCAGCAGCGTGTTGGCCGGCCGCAGCAGCATGCGCGCGACCGCCAGCCGCGTGCGTTCCCCGCCCGACAGGACGCCGCACTTCTTGTAGATGTCGTCGCCTTCGAACAGGAACCCGCCGAGGATGTTGCGGATCATCGGCACCATCTGCACCGGTGACCCGTCCGACAACGTCTCGTAGATCGTCTTCGTCGGCTCGAGCCGCGTCGCCTCGTCCTGCGCGAAGTACTGCATGACGACCTGGTGCCCCAGCTCGCGCGTGCCCGCATCCGGCGCCTCGACGCCAGACAGCATGCGCATCAGCGTCGACTTGCCGGCGCCGTTTGGGCCGATCAGCGCGATGCGGTCGCCCCGCTCGATGTGCAGCGACAGGTCGCGGAACACGACCTTGTCGTCGTACTGCTTGCGGGCGTGCTTGATCTCGAGCACCATCCGCCCGCTCTTGGCGGTCGTGGGAAAGGTGAAGCGCACGCGCTTGCGCTCGGGCGGCACTTCGATCGGGACGACCTTCTCGAGCAGCTTGATCCGGCTCTGCACCTGCGCGGCCTTGGTCGCCTGGTAGCGGAACCGGTCGACGAACATCTTGATGCGCGCGACCTCTTCGTCCTGCTCCCGCTTCATCTGGCGCAGGCGCTCGAGGCGCGCCGTGCTCTCGCGCAGGTAGTCGGAGTAGTTGCCCGTGTACTCGGTCAGGGTCCGCAGGTTGATCTCGACGATCCGGGTGACGACCGCGTCGAGGAAGTACCGGTCGTGCGATACCAGGACGACCGCGGCGGGAAAGGTCGCGAGGTACTCCTCGAGCCAGTTGCGCGCGTCGAGGTCGAGGTGGTTGGTCGGCTCGTCGAGCAGCAGCAGCCCGGGGGTGCTGAGGAGCAGCTTGGCCAGCGCGATCCGCATCTGCCAGCCGCCCGAGAACGTGTCGGTCTGGCGCGCCTGGTCGTCGTCCGAGAAGCCCAGCCCGCGCAGCACCGTGGCGACCTTCAGGTCGATCGCATAGCCGTCCTGCTGCCGGAAGCGGTCTTGCGCCTCGGCGTACCGGATCAGCATCCGCTCGTGTTCGGCCTCGTCGACGGCGGGGTCGCCGAGGCGGTCTTCGAGGGCCGCGATCTCGTCGCGCAGGGCCAGCAGGGGGCCGAACGCCGAGCGGGCCTCGTCGCCGAGCGAATGGCCCCCGTGGACCAGTCCGTCCTGCGGCAGGTAGCCGACCGTCATGCCCGACGGGGTGATGACCGTGCCGGCGTCGAGGTCCTCGAGGCCGGCGAGCATCTTGAGGAGGGTCGTCTTGCCGGCGCCGTTGGGCCCGCAGAGGCCGACCCGTTCGCGCAGCCCGAGCTGCCACGAGACGTTGTCGAGGAGAGTACGGCCCCCGAAGGCCTTGGTCACCTGGGCGAGTTGGATCATGGTGGCGAGCCCGCACGTCCGGGCAAACGCCGATCTTAACACGCTCGCCCCCACGCCCCTCTGGCGGCGGCGGTGGCGGCTTCGGCGTGGTCGGTTCCGCCAGAGGGCGCAGCGGCCCTGCCGGTACGGCCCTGGCGGGCGCCCGGCCGGGGGCTCAGCGGGGTGGCAAGGGACGTGGAGGACGCCCGCGGCCTGGCCCGGCCGACCACTTCGGCGTGGCCTGCGTCTAAGCTACTGGTTGCAGGGATGCCGGCCGCCGGCCCGGGACCTGCACCGCGCGCGCACACTGATGACGGGAACCGCCACCGACGAGGAACTCGTTGCCCGCTCGATGACGGGTGACAACGACAGCTTCGACCAGCTCGTCCGACGCTGGGAACGGCCGATCTTTGCCTTGGCGTACCGCACGCTGGGACGCGAGGAAGAGGCGCGCGACGTCGTCCAGGAGACGTTCCTGCGGGCCTTCAGGTCGATCAAGGGCTTCAAGGGCGAGGCGAAGTTCTCGTCGTGGCTCTACCGGATCGCCCTGAACCTCTGCCGCGACTGGATGCGTCGCGAGCGGCGCAACCCCGTGATGCTGGCGCCCGAGGGCGTCGACATCATCGAGATGGCGACCGAGTCGGGCCCGACGGAGTCGATCGAGGAACTGGTCGGCCGCAACGTGATGAGCGAGGCAGTGGCGCGCGCCATGCGCCTCCTGCCCGAGGAGCAACGCACGGCGATCCTCCTGAAGGAATACCAGGGGATGACGTTCCAGGAGATCGCCGACACGATTGACTGTCCCCTGAGCACGGTGAAGACACGGATGTATCAAGGCCTCAGCGTCCTGCGCCGCGAACTCGAGCAGCAGGGCATCAGCACACGCGCGGCGGTCGTGAGCTTCCCCGCGCGGGCGACATCACGATCATGACCGAGATCCAGACCACCTGTCCGTCGAACGAGGCGCTGATCACGGCGCTGTATGGCGAGGCGGCCGCCGAAGACCTGCGCCGGATCGACGCGCACCTGGCCGTGTGTGCCGCCTGCCGCGAGGAGTGGGATGGCCTGCGCGGCGTCAGGAGCGTCCTGCGCGAATGGCAGGCGCCCGAGATGCCGGTGCACATCCGGATCGTCGCCGGTGACGCCGACGCCCTGCCGGCCGCACCGGTGCGTGCGCCGCGGTCGCCGCTGTCGATCTACGCCACGGCCGGCCTTGCGGCCGCCGCGACCCTGGTGCTGGGCCTGGCCGCGGGCCTGGCCAACCTCAACGTCCGCATCGACGGGTCGGGCATCACCTTCACGACCGGCCGCGGCAGCGCGCCTGCGGCTGCGGCGGCCTCTCCGGCTCCGCTGCCCGCCGAGCCGGTGCCGGCCGGCACCACGGCGCCCGCCCCGTGGCGGACGGAACTCGTCGCGCTCGAGCAGCGCCTGCGGAACGAACTCGAGACCGCTCGCACGGCGGCACCAGCGGCGACGGCGGTCAGCACCGCGGGGCCGGCTGTCGAGTCGCCGGCGGTCCTGGCAACCGTGCGGTCGATGATCGACGAGGCCGAGACGCGCCAGCAGCGCGCGATGGCGGTGAGGTTCACCGAGTTCATGCGCGACGTCGATGCGCAGCGGCGCACCGACCTGGTCAACATCCAGAACGGGTTCGGACAGCTCGAAGGCCGCACGACCGCCGAGGCCGCGCGTGCCCAGGAAATGATGAACTACATCTACCGCGTATCCACGCAACAGCCACCGCGATAGGCGCGGGGGAGGAATCGCAGTGACGTCTGCTCGTCTCGTTGTCGTCGTGCTCGCCTGTATGGCGGCCCCAGCCCTGGCGCAGACGCCGGGGGCGCCGCCGCCGGCCTCGTCGCGCCCGGTCGATGCGGCACAGCGTGCCCGGTATCAGCTTCGCGTGATGGAAGGCGCGCTCGAGAACGCCGTCCAGCACGGCATCAGGACGGTCGGCCAGCAGATGCGGGTCGTCACGCCCGACGTCATCTTCTTCGGCGCCCCGTCGCGGGCGCGCGGGTTCCGCCTCGACGGCTTCGGCGTGTTCTTCGACGTCGAGGTGCCGACGCTGCGGCCCAGCATGATCTGGAGCATGCGGACGCTGACCCAGTCGGCGCCCGAGATGGCCAGGGCTGTGCCGATGCTCAAGAAGTTCACGCAGGAGCAGAACGACCAGTCGGCGCGGCGCGCCCTCGAACACGTCGTGCGAATGGTCGAGGCCCAGGCGACCCCGCTTGGCGGGCAGGTGCAGGCCACGGTCGTCGCGGGTGATGCCACCGGTGCCCAGCCCGCAGCCCCATCGTCGGCCGGCGCCGCCGTCGCCACCACGGTCAACCCTTACGTCGACCTGCCCGACCCGGCCGAGGCGTACGAGACCGAGGTCAAGCGCGCGATTGCCGACGCCATGCTCGACTACGGCACCACCCTCAACATCAGCGACAGCGACGTACTGGCGATCGCGGCGCGGTCAAACGAGGATGTGCTGGGCGGCAACCCGTACGAGGTGGTGACGGTCATGATGACCATCAAGGGCAGCGACCTGAACGCGCTGCGTACGGGCACCGCGAACCGCGACGACGTGCGGCGCCGGATTCTCGTGCAGGAATACTGAGCACGCCGGCCAGGGGGCGTCCCGCCAGGGACGCCCCCGCCAGGCCGGATGCTCCCGTGCCCGCCGTCCCACTGATGGCCGGGCCACTGTCGCCAATCCGGTGTCCAATCCTCAGGCACGCGCACTCGGCCGAGCGGGTCGGGTAGAATCGCGGGAGCTGCTCGACGATCAGCGCGGGAGACGAGGATTCATGCACATCTTGACCAGGCTGTGCGCGGTGGCGCTCGCGGTCGGCGCCACGGCATGCGGGCCGTCCATCGAGATTACCAAGGCGCTCGAAGTGACCGACGTCACCACGGGGTGGTTCGACGCGGGGATCACGAACGGCATGAACAAGCTGGTGCCCAGCCTCACGTTCAAGGCCCGGAACGTCTCGAACATCCAGGTCGAAAGCGTGCAGTTCAATGCGGTGTTCCGTGTCGTCGACGACCCGCAGGAACTTGGCTCGGCCCTGGTCAAGGGCATCGATCGGCACGGGATCGCCCCTGGGGCCAGCACGCCGATCTACACCATGCAGTCGGCGCTCGGGTACACCGGGCAGCAGCCGCGCAGCGAGATGCTCGCGCACAAGGACTTTCACGACGTGCGTGTCGACCTCTACGCCAAGTACCGGTCAGACAACTGGGTCAAGGTCGGCTCGTACCTGATCCAGCGCAAGTTGCTCACCTCGGCGCCGCCGGCGCCTGCTCCGGCCCCAGCCCCGGCCCCCGGCCCCGGCGGGGCGTCGAACTGAGTTGCCAGTGCCGCCACAGGCTACGGCGTCGCTCGAACGACGCCTGGGTCCGCTCGACGCCGCTGCCGTTGTCGTCTCGAACGTCATCGGCAGCGGGATCCTGATCACGCCGGCGTTCATCGCCATCAATGCGCCCTCGGCGGGCGCGATGCTGGCCGTGTGGCTGGCGGGCGGGCTGCTGGCCTTTGCCGGCGCCATGGCCTATGCCGAACTGGCGACGCTGCGTCCCCGCGCGGGCGGCGAATACGTGTACCTGCGCGCGGCGTTCGGCGAGCTGGCCGGGTTCCTGACGGGCTGGACGTCGTTCGTCGCCGGGTTCTCGGGCGCGATTGCGGCGAGCGCGGTCGGCCTCGCGAGCTACGTGTCGCGCTTCGTGCCCGCGGTTGACGACTCGACGCTGCTCGAGCTGCCGCTCGCCTTCACCACGCTGGCCCTGACGCCGCAGCGCACGCTGGCGATCGTGGCGATCCTGGCGTTGTCGTACGTCCACGCCCGCGGGCTCGGCCCGGGCCGTATCGTGCAGAACCTGCTGGCGGTGGCCAAGGTCCTGCTGCTGCTCGGGTTCGTCGCCGCCGGGTTCGCCATCGGCCGCGGGACGATGGCGCACTTCGACATGGGCGCGCCGCCGGCGATGTCGAACTGGCTGCTCGCGCTCGTGCCGGCGATGTTCAGCTACTCGGGTTGGAATGCCGCGGCCTACGTGGCCGAGGAGATTCGGGATCCGGATCGCAATGTGCCGCGCGCGTTCGCCCTCGGCACGGTGACGATCGTGCTCGTCTACATCGCGTTGAACCTGCTCTACGTCTACGCGATGCCTGTGAGCGACCTCGTGGGCCTGCGCGTGCGCGTCATCGACGCGGCTGCCGACCGGCTCTTCGGGACGACGGTCGGCGACTTGCTGACGGTGCTGACCCTGTTCATCCTGACCGGGAGCATCAGCGCAATGGTGTTCGCGGGGCCCCGGGTGTATTTCGCGATGGCGCGCGACGGCCTGTTCTTCGCCCCGGCCGCCCGCGTGCATCCCCACCACCGCACGCCCGCGTTCGCGACCTGGATGCAGGCCGGCTGGAGTTGCCTGCTGGTGGTGACCGGGACGTTCGGTCAGCTCGTTGACTACACGGGGTTCTCGGTCATCCTCTTCTCGGCCGTCGCGGTCGGTGGGTTGTTCGTCCTCAGGCGGCGCGAGCCCGACGCGCCACGGCCGTTCAGCGCACTGGGCTACCCGGTGGCGCCGGCGATCTTCGTCGTGGTGAGCCTGGCGATTGTCGTCAACGCGATCGTCTCGAATCCGGGGCCGTCGCTGGCGGGCGTCGGCATCATCCTGGCCGGCGTGCCGTTGTACCTCTGGTTCAGCGCGAGGCGGCGCGTGGCCTGATGGCGTTGCGGTTACGTGCGCTGGCGCCGGAGTTCGCGATCGCGCGGCTCATGCCCGGCGAACCGCTGCCGTCCTGGGCCGACGGGGGCAGCGTGACCATGGTCACGCGGACGCCCGACGAACTGTCGGTACTGATCGAGGCCGAGCGCGTGCCCGATGGCATCAGGTGCGAGCGCGCGTGGTGCGGCTTCGTGGTCGAGGGGCCGCTGGCGTTCACGCTGACCGGCATCCTCGCGTCGGTGCTGCACCCGTTGGCGCATGCGGCCGTGCCCGTCCTGGCCATGAGCACGTTCGACACCGACTATGTCTTCGTCAAGCGTGCGGATCGCGAACACGCCATCGACGTCCTGGCCGGGGCCGGGCACGTCGTGCTCCCGGCGGCCTGACTGGCCTCACCGTTCGATGTGCGGGGGCGCTGGTGTCGGTAGCGCCTGGTGCCGCGTCCGCAGCAGCGCCCAGAGCGTCCACAGGGCCAGCGCGCCGTCGCTGAGAGCAAACAGCAGGAAGCTCGCCGGCGAGTCGCGCATCCACATGTCGCGGACGAAGACGACGGCGCCGCCCCCCTTGAGCAGCGGCCCCATCAGCCAGAGATACCAGCGGTGTGCCACGGGATCCCGCCATGGCTTCCAGTAGCCCATCCCGACGACGATGAGGAAGAGAGCGTTGGTGTCGCCGAAGACCGCGGGCGTGAGGGGCGGCGCACCGAACAGGCGCGCCAACGCGGGCGCCGCGGTCAGCAGCACGAGGCCGACGGCGATGTCGTAGAGACCCGACACGAGGGCAATGCGTGTGAGCATCGGCGGTCTGGTCGAGTGTATCGCGACGGCCCTGCCGCGCGACCCATGACCCGTCGGCGCCTGTCGCGTCGCGGCCGCCCGGCGCGTTGCGGGGGCAGTGGGATCGCAACGCCGTTTTCCAGTAACCTAGTCCGACGACGAAGAGGCAGGCGTGCGAGCCGGGCGTGAGGCAGACGTGGACGCGTCGCGCTTCTCGGCCAGCCCGGCGTCGGCCACCGGCGGCTGCTGCGTTCAGCCTCGCCGCCTGCGTCGTTGAATCAGCCTTGCCGAAAGGAGCCGTTGGATATGACGACCATCTCGCGTCGCGACTACCTCGCCCTCACCCTGGCGACGGGGGCCGCGTTGACGATCGACCCGCGCGGAGCGTTCGCGCAATCACCGCTGCTCACCCGGGCCATTCCCTCGTCGGGCGAACTGCTGCCCGTCGTCGGCCTGGGCAGTTCCGCCACGTTCTCGCAGGTCGCGCGTAGCGAAGACATCGCCGGCCTGCGCGAGGTATTGAAGACCCTCGTCGATCGCGGCGCGACGGTGTTCGACACCGCGCCGTCGTACGGGGCGTCTGAAGAGGTCGCCGGCCGGATCGCGGCAGAAGCCAGCATCACCCAGAAGGTGTTCTGGGCGACCAAGGTCAACGTCGTACCTCGCGGTGGCACGGCGGCGGATCCCGCCGCGGCGCGTGCGCAGATCGAGTCGTCGTTCACGAAGCTCAAGAAGTCGAAGATCGATCTGATCCAGGTTCACAACGTCGCCGACGTGCCGACGCAGCTCGGCATCCTCAAGGAACTCAAGGGCGCGGGGCGTGTGCGGTACATCGGCGTGACATCGACCTCGGAAGAGCAGTATCCGGCCCTGATGGCCGCGATGAAGGCCGAGCCGCTCGATTTCATCGGCATCGACTACGCGGTCGACAACCTCGAGGTCGAGAAAGAGATTCTTCCGCTGGCGCGCGACAGGAAGATCGGCGTGCTGGTCTACCTGCCGTTCGGCCGGACGCGGCTGTTCCGCCGGGTGGGCGACCGGCCGGTACCCGAATGGGCCGCCGAGATCGGCGTGACAACCTGGGCGCAGTTCTTCCTGAAGTTCGTGCTCGGGCACCCGGCGGTGACGTCGGTCACGCCGGCCACGAGCCAGGCCAAGCACCTGATCGACAACCTGGGCGCGGCCGTGGGCAAGCTGCCCGACGAGGCGATGCGCAAGAGGATGGTCGCGTTCGTCGATGCCTTGCCGCAGGCGCAGGGCTAGAGGCGGCGGTAGCGTACACACGAAGGGGCGGCCGTGACGGCCGCCCCTTCGCATCCTGCGGGTGTCGCCAGGCGTTTACGGCAGAGGCCGCAGGTCACCCCTGAGCGTGATCGAACTGTCGAGCAGGATGCGCACGTCGAAGCGCAGCGTGTCGAACCCGTCGAGGCGGATTTCGATGCGGTGCGGGCCTTCTTCGAGCCGCAACCGCTGGAAGGTGCCGTCGAACTCGTCGACGACGCCGACATAGTAGTCGTCGACGTAGACCTGGGCATCGCGCGGCGTCACCCGGATCCTCACCGACCCGGTATCGTCGTAGCGAGAGCCGTAGCCGTACGAATACGGGCCGTAGCCATAGCCCCCGTACCCCCCGTACCCCCACCCGTACCAGGACGGATCCCAGAAATAGAAACCCAGGCCCCAGTTCCCGTAGTACGGGTAGTAGTACGACGGGCGATACGGCCGCGAGTAGTCGTACCGCGGGTAGTAAGTGTAGGGCGCTGACCGCCGGGGCACCGCGTAACCATAGCCCGAGCCCCCACCGCCATTCCGGCCGCCACCGCTGTAGCCCGACGGCGGATAGGGATACCGCCGGCTGCCGTCAGAGGCGTTCGAGTCGCCGCCCCGGCGTCCGCCGTTGTCGCTCGAGCCGCCGCGTGGCGACGAAGCAACCGAGCCGTCACTGCCGCGCCGCCGGGCGGTGCCGGCCGAGGAACTCTGCCCGCCTCCGCTGCTGGTTCCGCCCGAACGGCCTGAGCCACCGCTGCTCACGCGCGACCCCCCGCTGCTGCCGCGCGAACTGCCCGACGGCGACCGCTGCCGGGCCTGGCCATCGCCCGCCTCGGCGCTTTCAGAGAACCTGACGGGTGACGGGCTGATGTCGATGCCGCGTGGCGCCCGGTCGAAGCTGCGCTCGATGGCGCGTGGGGCCTCAGGGGCGAAGTGCATGGCCGGCGCTGCCTGCATGGGGGCCGCCGACGGGGCCTGTGCCCGGGCGACGGCCTGGGCTCGAGGAGTGTCTTGGGAATCGGGCGGCTCCGCCGCCGCGGTGCCAGCGGCGATTGCGACGAGGGCCGCTCCCAGTGCGTACGGGACGAAGCGCGTGGACATGGTCATGGACGTGACTCCTACGGTGGACAGCCGTCGTAGGGAACAGCAACTCTCAGGCCAGCTTCGACACCACGATCATGGTAAGACTTCGGCCAGCCGGCCGCCAGTCCCATCGTGTCGTGTCATCGCCGAAGGGCAGGCCGGGCCGCTGGCGAGTCCAGCCCGCTCCGACCGGCACCCTCCGGATCGCCCCGCCGCGGCCGGCTTGGCCTCGGCCGACGATGCGGGCTACACTGCCGACACTGCGCTCATTGCCCGACATCGGGCCGCGCCTGCATCGCCATACATGTCAGCGTCTACTCAGCCAGCGGTCTTCCACGCGACCACCGTGCTCGCCGTCAGGCACCAGGGCCGCGCGGCCATGGCGGGCGATGGTCAGGTCACCCTCGGCGCCACGGTCGTGAAGGGCACCGCACGCAAGATCCGCCGGCTCTACCACGACCGCATCCTGGCCGGGTTCGCCGGGTCGGCCGCCGACTCGTTTGCGCTCTTTGGCCGCTTCGAGGCCAAGCTCGAGGAGCATCGCGGGAACCTGCAGCGCGCGGCGGTCGAACTGGCGCGCGACTGGCGCACCGACCGCCTCCTGCGGCGGCTCGAAGCGATGCTCATTGTCAT
>JAEUQQ010000034.1 GCA_016789685.1 Acidobacteriota bacterium
TCACGATGTTCATCAGGCCCGACACGGCCTCGACCGTCCGGGCCCGGCTGGCGACGAGCAGGCCGATCCCGCCGAACGACAGGGCGCCGAGGATGCAGAGCCCGGCAAACAGCCACGCCGGTCCCTCGAACGGAACCCGGAACACGAGCAGCGCGAAGCCGATCAGCGTCGACACCTCGAGCACCAGGAACACCAGGCGCGACAGCAGGTGCGACAGCAGGTAGTGCGCGCGCCGCATGGGCGTCGCGACCAGGCGCTTGAGCAACTTCCGGGTACGCGCCTGCACGATCGAGAACCCGATGCCCCACAGGCCGGTGCTCATGACGTTGAGGCCGAGCAGGCCGGGCACGAGCCAGTCGATGTAGCGCGAGCCACGCGCCGAGACGACCTCGTCGCGCATGGCGGGCGCGCCCTCGGCGGCGGGCGCCAGCGCGGTCGCCACCGCGAGCCTGGCGAGCCGGCTGTCGGGGCGCGTGGGATCGAGACGGATCGTCACGGGGCGCGTGGGCACGACGACCAGGTGCACGCCGCCGCTGCGCAGGGCCCGCTCGAGGGCGTCGCCCGACAGGTCGCGCAGCTCGATCTCGGCGCTGTGTCTCAGTCGCTCGACGATGGCCTCGCGTCCCTCGCCGGCCGCGACGCCGATCGGCACCGGGCGGGGCGCCTGCGCGCGAAACGCCAGGCCGAGCGCACACGTCATCAGCACCGGGAACGCGAACGTCCAGAACATCGCCTCGGGCTCGCGCAGGAATTCGCGGAAGCGCGCGAGCGTCAGCTCGACGACGGGATGCGGGACGCGGGACTCACGCATCGCGCAGGTGCCGTCCGGTGAGGTGCACGAACACGTCCTCGAGCGTCGCGCTGTGCGTGGCCAGCGACGCCAGGTGCTCGGCGTCACGGCCGAGCACGTCCATCAGCGCGGGCACCGCCGCGTGAACCTGCGCGCAGCTGAGGCTGATGCGCCCGGCCTCGATGCGCACCGCGCGCACGCCGGGCAGGCCTTCGAGGGCCTGGCGTGGTGGTGCAGCGGCCACGTCGTCCATGGTGAACTCGACGATGTGATCGACGCCCAGCGACGCGATCAGCTCGCGCGGGGTGCCGCGAGCGATGACCTTGCCCTTGTCGACGACCGCGATGCGATCGCACAGCAACTGCGCCTCGTCCATGTAGTGCGTCGTGAGCAGGATGGTGCCGCCCTCGGCGCGGAAGCGCTCGAGGAGCGCCCACAGCTGGCGTCGCGACTGCGGATCGAGCCCCGTCGTCGGCTCGTCGAGGAAGAGCAGCTCCGGGCGACCGACGAGGGCGCAGGCGAGGGCGACGCGCTGCTTCTGCCCGCCCGACAGCTTCCCGACCCACGCGTCGCGCTTGCTGTCGAGTTCCACGAGGCGCAACACCTCGTCGACGTCACGGCCATCGGCGTAGAACGATCGGAACATCCGGATCGTCTCGACGACCGACAGCTTCTCGGCGAGCAGCGTCTCCTGGAGTTGGATGCCGATGCGTTCGCGGATGTCGTGCGCTTCGCGCTGCCACGAGCGGCCGAGCACCTCGACCTCGCCGCTGTCGGCGTCGAGCAGGCCCTCGAGGATCTCGATCGTGGTCGTCTTGCCGGCGCCGTTGGGGCCGAGCAGGCCGAAGCATTCGCCGCGGGCGATGTCGAGGTCGAGCCGATCGACCGCGACGACATCAGCGTAGCGCTTGACCAGGGCGCGGCAGCGGATGGCCGCCGACGAGGAATCGACGCGCGCCGCGGCCGCGTCGATCATCCACGCCCGCCCAGCCAGCCCGCGACGACCGAGTCGCCGCGGACGATGGTGTCGTCGCGATCGGAGCCCGTCGACACGATCGCCGCCGGAACGCCGATCAACTGCTCGATGCGCGCGATGTAGGCACGCGCTTCGGCCGGCAGGTCCTCGAAGCGCCGCACGCCGGCGGTCGGTGTCGTCCAGCCCGGCATCGTCTCGAGGATGGGCGAGCACGACGCCAGCAGGCCCAGCTCGCCGGGGAACTCGTCGATGCGCCGGTCGCCGGCGCGGTAGCCGACGCACACGGGAATCTCGGGGAAGCCATCGAGCACGTCGAGCTTGGTGAGCGCGACGGCGTCGAGCCCGTTGATCCGCACGGCATGGCGCACGACGACCGCGTCGAACCAGCCGCAGCGGCGTGGCCGGCCGGTCACGGCCCCGAACTCGTGGCCGGCTGCACGCAGGCGTTCACCCGTCGCGTCGAGCAGTTCCGACGGGAAGGGCCCGTCGCCGACGCGCGTGGTGTACGCCTTGGTCACGCCGAGCACGCCGTCGATGGCACGCGGCGGCACGCCGAGGCCGGTACACACGCCGCCCACCGTGCCGTTCGACGAGGTGACGTACGGGTAGGTGCCGTGGT
This sequence comes from Acidobacteriota bacterium, assembly GCA_016789685.1. Lineage (GTDB taxonomy): Bacteria > Acidobacteriota > Vicinamibacteria > Vicinamibacterales > JAFNAJ01 > JAEUQQ01. The sequence continues at coordinate 2,386 of JAEUQQ010000034.1, forward strand.
CGATGTCGAGCATCGTGCCCTGCGCGCCCTCGTAGAGCACCGAGTGCCCTGCCCGCCGCGCCTCGGCCAGGTAGACCGATACGTCGCGCACCCACGGGCGCATGCGCGCCCACGCCTGGCGCAGGCCATCGAGGACGGCGTGCCAGTCCATGTGCGATTCGCCGATGAGCCGGTTGCGCGCCTCGACGTTCTCGCGCACGGCGTCTTCGAGCGCCGCGCTCGAGGCGACGTCGCCGAGGTCGCCCACGCGGATGCCGCGGCGTGCGACCTTGTCGGAATAGGCCGGCCCGATGCCGCGCGATGTGGTGCCGATTTTCCGCGCGCCGCGCTTGGCTTCCGACAGCACGTCGAGTTCACGGTGGTACGGCAGGATGAGATGCGCGCGGTTGCTGATCACCAGGCGCCCCTCGACGAGGATGCCGAGCGCCTCGAGCTGTTCGATCTCGGCGAACAGCGCCGCCGGGTCGATCACCACGCCGTTGCCGAGCACGCAGATCGTGTCGGGATGCAGGATCCCCGACGGAATCAGGCGCAACACGAACTTCGTGCCCGCGACGAAGACCGTGTGGCCGGCGTTGTGGCCGCCCTGGTAGCGAGCCACCGTCGAGAAGTGTGGAGTGAGCAGGTCGACGAGCTTGCCCTTGCCTTCGTCGCCCCATTGCGCGCCGAGCACCGCGATGTTCATGTCTGTGTGTGCGAGACGCTGCCGCGTCGAACCCGTTCGACGCGACGGCGCAGCTCCGATGTCTGGCCACGCGACGTGCGCAGCCGCAAGAGCTTAGCAGCGTGGTGTGACGCGAGGCCAGCACGACCGCTGACATACGGCGCGGTCTGGCGTAGCATGGCGGCCATGCCTGTCGTGCTCGATGGTGACTCCCTGACACTCGACGACCTCATCGCGGTGGCCACCGACGGCGCGGCCGTCAGCCTGGCTCCCTCGGCGCGCGAGGCGATGGCGGCCTCGCGCGCGCTGGTCGATCACCACGCCGCGGGCGATGCGGCGGTCTACGGCGTCAACACGGGCTTCGGGTCGCTGTCTGACGTGCGGATTCCGCGCGACCAGCTTGGCGCGCTGCAGCTCAACCTCATCCGCAGCCACGCCGCCGGTGTCGGCGAGCCGCTCGATGTGCCGGCGGTGCGCGCGACGGCCCTGCTGCGGGCCAACGTGTTGGCCAAGGGCCACTCCGGTATCCGGCCGTCGAGCGTCGATGCGCTGGTCGACCTGATCAATCGCGGCGTGCATGCGGTGATCCCGTCGCGCGGCTCGGTCGGCGCCAGCGGTGATCTCGCGCCCCTCGCGCACCTGGCGCTGGTGCTGGTCGGCGAGGGCGAGGTGCTGCACCGCCCCGGCGATCCGGCCTCGGCCCGGCTCGGCGGCGCCGAGGCCCTGGCGCTGGCCGGGCTCGGCCCGATCACGCTCGGCGCCAAGGAGGGCCTCGCCTTCATCAATGGCACGCAGCCGTCCACGGCCGTCCTCGCGCTGGCGCTGCACACGCTGCAGCGCGTGACGCGCGCCGCCGACGTCGCCGCCGCGCTCACCATCGACGCCCTGCGCGGCTCGATCCATCCCTTCGAGGATCGGATCCACGCAGCGCGTCCGCATGCCGGGCAGCGCGCCGCGGCCGCCAACATCCTCTCGCTCGTCACCCACAGCGCCATCAACGCGTCGCACGCGATGTGCGGCAAGGTGCAGGATGCCTACTCGCTGCGGTGCGCCGCGCAGGTGCATGGCGCGGCCCGCGATGCGCTGGCCTACGTGGCGCAGACGGTGGCGGTCGAGATGAACAGCGCCACCGACAACCCGATGGTCTTCGCGCACGACGGCGACATCGTGTCGGGTGGGAACTTCCATGGCGCGCCGGTCAGCGTCGCGGCCGACGTGCTCTGCCTCGCCGCCTGCCAGCTCGCGACCATCAGCGAGCGCCGCTGCGACCGCCTCATGAACCCGGTGTTGAGTGACCTGCCGCCCTTCCTGACGCGTGACAGTGGCCTGCACTCCGGCTACATGATGGCGCAGGTCACGGCCGCGGCCCTCGCGTCGGAGCTCAAGACGCTCGCCCACCCGGCGTCGGTCGACACCATCCCCACCTCGGCCAGCAAGGAGGATCACGTCAGCATGAGCATGGGCGCCGCGCTCAAGGCCCGGCGCGCCGCCGCGATGGCCGCCGACGTGATCGCCATCGAGGTGCTCTGCGCGCTGCAGGCCCTCGATCTGCTCGCCCCGCTGACCTCGTCGCCCGCGCTCGAGCGCGTGCGCACCGCACTGCGCGCGCTCGTCCCGACGCTCGAGGCCGACCGTCCGCCATCGCCCGACATTGCCGCGCTCGCCGATGCCATCCGGCGCGACGACTTGACACGCGCGACGGGAGTGACATTGCAGTGAAGTGGCAGGATTCGGATAGATTGACTTCTGCCTCCGGTGACTTTATCTTCCTCGCTCTCGCACGCCCGCACGCCACGCGCTTCCACGACTCCCATGACGCCAACCACCCGTTCCATCCGCGCTCCGCGGGGCACCACGCTGACCTGCAGGGGCTGGCAGCAGGAGGCCGCCCTGCGGATGCTGATGAACAACCTCGACGCGGAGGTCGCCGAACGTCCCGACGAACTCGTCGTGTACGGCGGCACGGGCCGCGCCGCGCGGTCGTGGGAGGCGTTCGATGCGATTGTCGAGACGCTCCGCCGCCTCGACGACGACGAGACGCTCGTCGTGCAGTCGGGCAAGCCGGTGGCGGTGTTCCGGACGCATCGCTGGTCGCCGCGCGTCATCATCGCCAACGCGCTGCTGGTGCCGGCGTGGGCGACGTGGGATCACTTCCGCGCGCTCGAAGCCAGGGGCCTGACGATGTACGGCCAGATGACTGCGGGGTCGTGGATCTACATCGGCACGCAGGGCATCCTGCAGGGCACCTACGAGACACTGGCGGCCCTGGCGCGCACGCGCTTCCACGGCGACCTGCGCCACCGGCTCGTCGTCACCGCCGGCCTTGGCGGGATGGGCGGGGCCCAGCCGCTGGCGGTCACGATGAACAACGGCGTCGCGCTGGTGATCGAGGTCGATCGCACACGCATCGAGCGTCGCCTCGCGACGCGCTACGTCGACGAGGCCACCGACGACCTCGACGATGCCCTCGGGCGCGTGCGGGGCTGGCAGCGTGACGGCGTGGCGCGTTCGCTCGCGCTGCACGGCAATGCCGCCGAGGTGCTGCCGGCGCTCGTCGCACGCGGCGAGATCCCCGATGTCGTCACCGACCAGACGTCCGCGCACGATGCCCTGCGCGGCTACGTCCCGGTTGGGCTCGATCTCGACCAGGCAGCAGCCCTGCGCGCCTCGGATCCCGACGCCTACGTCCGCCAGTCGGTCGCCTCGATGACGACGCACGTGCGCGCGATGCTGGCGATGCAGGCGCGCGGTGCGGTGGCGTTCGACTACGGCAACAACATTCGCGCGCAGGCCGTCGCCGGCGGCGAGGCCCGTGCGTTCGACATCCCCGGCTTCGTGCCCGAGTACATCCGTCCGCTCTTCTGCGAGGGCAAGGGGCCCTTCCGCTGGGCCGCGCTCAGCGGCGATCCCGCCGACATCGCGGCGACCGACCGGCTCGCGCTCGAGATGTTCGCGCACGACGAGCCGCTCTGCCGGTGGATCCGTCTCGCGTCGGAACGCGTGGCGTACCAGGGCCTGCCGGCGCGGATCTTCTGGCTCGGCTACGGCGATCGCGCGCGGTTCGGCCTGGCGATCAACGACCTCGTCAGGCGCGGCGTCATCTCGGCGCCGATCGTGATCGGCCGCGATCACCTCGACACCGGTTCGGTGGCATCGCCCAACCGCGAGACCGAGGGCATGCGCGACGGCAGCGACGCCATCGCCGACTGGCCCATCCTCAATGCCCTGCTCAACACGTCGTGCGGCGCGACCTGGGTCTCGGTGCACCACGGCGGAGGCGTCGGCATCGGCTACTCGCTGCACGCGGGCCAGGTGATCGTGGCCG
>JAEUQQ010000305.1 GCA_016789685.1 Acidobacteriota bacterium
TGGCGCTCGTGCGGTACTACCGCACCCACCGCAATCGCCTCCGGTATGACCGCTTCCGCGCGCTCGGCTTTCCGTGCGGCAGCGGCGCCATCGAAAGCGCGCACCGGCATGTGCTCCAGAAACGCATGAAGCTGGCGGGGCCACACTGGGATCCCGAGCGCGCCGATCGCCTCGCCCAACTCCGCGCCGCCCTCGCCACCGCCGGTCCCCGGCGACTCTACGCCGCGATCCGATCAGACCTCAGGCCTACCGGCAGCTACAACTGATCGTGCACCCGCCGGAGGCGGCGTCTGGCCGTAGGTGGGAGCTTTGTGCTAGGCTCTCGTGTTGCCTTGTGGCCGAAGGCAGCGAAATGGGCGGGGGTCGCCCATTTTTTGTTTGGGGCCACCCAACTGGTCGTGCCTGCCGACGCTCCGAACGAACACCTCAGGTCCCTGGCTGCCCGCGTGGCGGCGAGTCACGATCTCGACGTGTTCGACCTGCAGTTGCGGCGCGAATCGATCGGCTGGGTGCTGCGGGTCGTGATCGACCGCCCGACGGTCGTCGACGAGCACGGCACGGTCGTTGTCGAAGCCACGGATCGTGGCATTGGCATCGAAGACTGCCAGCTCGTCAGTCAGGACCTGAGCGCCGTGCTCGACGTCGAAGACGCCGTCAAGCACGAATACACGCTCGAAGTATCGTCGCCGGGGATCGATCGGCCGCTGCGCGGTCCGACCGACTACCAGCGATTCGCGGGGCGCCTGGTCAAGATCGTCGTCACCGAGGCGGTCGATGGCCAGATGCACTTCGAAGGACGCCTGCACGGCCTCGAGGCCGGCGACGTCGTGATTGCGAGCGGTCGCAAGACCAAGCGGATTCCGCTCGACCGCATCAGCCGCGCGCGGCTGGCGGTGGAGTTCTAGGGGACCGGCGCAAGCCGGGTGGCGTGAGAGAGCAATGACGGCTTCGTTGAACCAGACGATCGAGACACTCGCCAAGGAACGCGGCATCGACCCGCAGGTGATCATCACCGCGATCAAGGATGCCGTGATTGCCGCGTCGCGCAAGGTCCTCAAGACCAACGAGAACCTCAAGGCGGAGTTCGATCCCGAAACGGGCACCGTGGAACTCGTGGCGGTGAAGGTCATCGTCGAGACGGTGACCGACCCGAGCACCGAGTTGTCGCTCGACGAGGCCCGCGCGCTCTACGGCGACGAAGCCGACCTCGGCATGGAAGTCGAGTTCCCGAAGCCGACCGAGATGCTCGGGCGCATCGCGGCCCAGACGGCCAAGCAGGTCATCTTCCAGAAGGTGCGCGAGGCCGAGCGCGAGACGATTTACGACGAGTACAGCCAGCGTGTCGGCGAGGTGATGAACGGCACGATCAAGCGGTTCGAGCAGGGTGACATCGTGCTCGAGATTGGCGGACGCATCGAAGGGGTCCTCCCGCGCAAGGAACAGTCACGCGCCGAGAACTACTCGATTGGCGACCGGCTGCGCGCCGTCATCCGTGGGGTGTCGCGCTCGGCGAAGGGCCCGCAGATCATTCTCTCGCGCACCGACCCGGCGCTGCTTGCCGAGCTGTTCAAGCAGGAAGTCCCCGAGATCTACGACGGCACGGTGGTCATCCGCGGCGCCGTCCGCGAAGCCGGCGATCGCGCCAAGGTCGCGGTCTACTCGCGCGAGCGCGACGTCGACCCGGTCGGCGCCTGCGTCGGCATGAAGGGCACGCGCGTCCAGGCGATCATCCGGGAGTTGCGCGGCGAGAAGATCGACATCGTCGAGTACGACGAGGATCCGGTGATGTTCGTGACCAACGCGATCAGCCCGGCCCGCGTGCAGCGCGTCTCGATCCTCGACGACGGCGACCGCATCATGGAAGTGGTGGTCGAAGACAAGCAGCTGTCGCTCGCCATCGGCAAGAAGGGCCAGAACGTCAGGCTCGCGGCGAAGCTGACAGGCTGGAAGATCGACATCAAGAGCGAGGAAGAGAAGCGCAAGGAAGTCGAGGAGCAGTTCGCCCAGCTGGCCGGCGACATGATCGCCGAGGGCGAAGCCGCTGCCCTCCCGGCCGAGGACGCCGCCGACGTGCCCGCCCCCGAGGGCGAGGCGCCCGAGGTGGCCGAGACGGCAGGCGAGACGGGCGCGACGGACGACACCGCGTCAGCTGAACCGACGCAGGACTGAAGACGGATCGACCACCGGCGTGCGCCCGAGCGAGGCGCCGAGACGGTGCGGGTGTGTGAGTACGGCAGGAGCGGAGGACGCGACGTCCGACGCGGCAGGAGGCGAGGCCCCAGCGGGCCCGTCGTGAACGTTCGCAGGGCAACGAGGTCACGTGGCGACAGTCCGGATTTACAGGGTCGCGGAAATTCTCGGCACGTCGAGCCAGGAAGTGGTGGCGCTGCTCAAGCGCGACCACGGCATCGACGTCAAGAGCGCATCGAGCACGATCGAAGAGGTCGTGGCGCGGCAGTTCGTCGAGCGGCTGGCCAAGCAGCGCAACGTCGCCCTGCCCCCGCCTGCGCAGATGTTTGCCGAAGGCACGCCGGCACCGGCATCCAAGCCGACGCTCAAGAAGGCGGGCGCCAAGGCGCCGGAGCCGCCGAAGCCGGCCGCGCCGGTGATGCCCGCGCCGCGTCTCGTCAAGATCGTCAAGCATCCCGTGGCGCCTGCCGCGGCGGCCCCGGCCGCCGAGGTCGCGGCCCACGCCGACGCCGCCCCCGCGCTCCCGGTCGACGTGCCCCCCGTCCTGGCCGATGAGCCCGTGACCGCTCCGGCCGCCGTGGCCGAGGTGACGGCTGCGCCAGTCGCCGAACAGCCGGAACCTGTCGTCGCCGCGAGTCCAGAACCGGTCATCGACGTCGAGCCGGTCGCCGCCGCCGTCGCGAAGGCCCCGGAGCCCGCCGCCGACGACACCGCTTCGGCGGCGCCGGTCGCGGTCGCCGAACCGGAAGTCCCCGAATCAGAATCCGCATCGTCGGCCGCCGAGGCCGCTGATGCTGCGGCCGACGCGAACGGCGAGGCAAGCGGCCCTGGTGGCCGCCTCATCCCGTCGAGCCTGAAGCTGCGTATCGAAGATCCGACCAAGCCGATCACCGAGGGGCCGCGTCCGACCCTGCGGCCGTCGTCGGCCAAGCCGGCCACGCCGTCGCAACCCACGACCAGGACCCAGGCGCCGATTCCGCCGCAGCCGCGGCAGCCGCTCGGTGGCCCACGCCCGCTGCCCGCGCAGCCGGTGCGTCCGGCGGCCGGTCCGCAGGCCGCGCCCCCGGGCGGGATCCGCACGCCGCTGCAGCCGTACGTGCGGCCGTCGTACCAGCCGAGCGGCTACGTCGCCCCCGGCGCCAACCGTCCGTCGGGCCCCGGTGGTCCCGGCCAGCGGCCTGGTATGCCTGGCCAGCGCCCCGGCGCCCCCGGCAGCAACCAGCCGCAGGGTGGACGTCCGCAGGCCGGCCGCCCGACGACGAGTGGCCCGCGCAAGAAGGGCTTCCAGATCCGCCAGGAACTCACCCGGATGCCCAGCCAGCAGACGCCCAGCGGGCCGCCGCCCGTGACGCGCGCGATCACGCTGGCCGAGGGCATGACGGTCAAGGACCTCGCCGACAAGCTCGAGGTCAAGGTGAAGGACGTCCTCAAGTCGCTGATGGAAAAGCGAATGGTGATGACGATCAACACCACCCTCGACACCGACACCGCGATGATGATCGCGCGGCAGTTCGGGGCGGACGTCAAGATGCGCACGTTCGAAGACGAGATCGGCGACGTGCAGAACACCGCGTCGAACCCCGAGGATCTCGAGCCGCGCGCGCCCGTCGTCACGGTGATGGGCCACGTCGACCACGGCAAGACGACGCTGCTCGACGCGATTCGCTCGACACGCGTGGCCGAGCGCGAGGCGGGCGGCATCACGCAGCACATCGGGGCCTACGCGGTCGAGGTGAACAAGCGCAAGGTCGTCTTCCTCGACACGCCGGGCCACGAAGCGTTCACGATGATGCGTGCACGCGGTGCCCGCGTGACCGACGCCGTCATCCTGGTGGTCGCGGCCGACGACGGCGTCATGCCGCAGACCAAGGAAGCCATCGATCACGCGCGCGCCGCTGGCGTGCCGATCATCGTGGCGATCAACAAGATTGACAAGGCCAACGCCAACCCCGAGCGCGTGATGAACGAGCTCTCGGAACTCGGCCTGATGCCCGAGGCCTGGGGCGGCCAGACGGTCACGG
>JAEUQQ010000306.1 GCA_016789685.1 Acidobacteriota bacterium
CGAGGTGATTCCGCCGTACGACCTGACGCTGCCGCTGATGCGCGACATCGGCTGGTACGTGGACGGGAACCTCGACGGCGCTGCAGATGCCACCTTCACCTTTGGCGCCTGCACCACGGCCCAGCCCGACCAGCAGTTGCCCAACGGCGCGATGCTCAACGACCAGGCGCGCGTCTGGTATCGCGATTGTGCGATCGGCGCCCGCAATCACGGGCAGTTCGTCAGTTGCGTCGCGAAGACGACGAACGCCGCGATGAAGGGTGGCCTGATTTCTGGCGCCCAGAAGGGCGCCGTCCAGCAGTGCGCGGCACAGGCGAACATCCCGTGACGGCGTGAACCCGACCGCACGTCGGGTCGAACGGGCAGGTGAGGAGACGGGGAGCGGCCGCACCGGCGGTCGCTCCCCGTTCGTCGTTCAGGGGGAACGCCGCGCGGGTGGGTGCCGTGTGCCAGGTTCGCGGCGCCCTGCCGCCGCCTGGCCGGCACCCACCTCGCCGCGCGTCCGCGGCGAGCGCCTTTCCTTGTACGAACGGCGTTCTCTGCGCTGGCTGGACACTTGCACTCGTGTTCAAACAAGCACACAAGTCACGAGTTTCCGACGCCTCAGTTCCCCCTGGAGCCCGCGATGGACGGTCGTCGTTCCGACTACGCCCATGTCGTCAAGGTTGCGTGCCTGTTCGCCCTGGCGCTCGGCGCGTTCGTGCTCATCCGGTGGTGGTTCCTTCCGGCCGACTTCGGCGTGCATGGCTTCTATCGCGCGGGCGCGCTCGACGACAACAGGGCGCGCGTGCCGGTGTACGCGGGCCGTGCGGCGTGCATCGACTGCCACAGCGATGTTGTCGAGTCGCGGAAGGGCAGCCGCCACGAACCCATCGGCTGCGAGTCGTGCCACGGCCCCCTGGCCGCGCACGCCTCGGGAGCCGACGAGACGAAGCCCCAGCGGCCCGACACCAGGGCGACGTGCATCCGCTGCCACGCCGCACGGGTCGGCAAGCCCGCCGGATTCCCACAAGTCGATGTCGCCGATCACGCGCCCGAGGGTGCGTGCACGACGTGCCACCAGCCTCACCATCCGGCGATCTCGTAAGGAGGCCGACATGGATCTCGATCGCCGTTCGGTGCTCGTCGGGTTCGGGAAGTGCATCGCGCTCACCGGCGCCGCCATGGTGGCGTGGGAACACGTGATGGCCGGTGCCCCGGAAGCCTCGCCCAACTACACCTCCACCGATCACTGGGGGTGCACGATCAGTTGTAGCTGCCGGTAGGCCTGAGGTCTGATCGGATCGCGGCGTAGAGTCGCCGGGGACCGGCGGTGGCGAGGGCGGCGCGGAGTTGGGCGAGGCGATCGGCGCGCTCGGGATCCCAGTGTTGCCCCGCCAGCTTCATGCGTTTCTGGAGCACATGCCGGTGCGCGCTTTCGATGGCGCCGCTGCCGCACGGAAAGCCGAGCGCGCGGAAGCGGTCATACCGGAGGCGATTGCGGTGGGTGCGGTAGTACCGCACGAGCGCCA
>JAEUQQ010000060.1 GCA_016789685.1 Acidobacteriota bacterium
GGCTTGCGCATGCTCGCGATCTCGCGCACGGCGCCAATCGCGGTGTCGATGTGCGCGGCGGTGTTGAACGGGCCGACGCTGAGCCGGACGGCCCCGTGCAATGCCACCGTGCCCAGCTGCGCGTGGACGCGCGGCGCGCAATGCAGGCCCGTGCGGCATGCGATGTTGTGATCGACGTCGAGCATCGTGCCCACATCGGCCGCCTCGAACCCGGCGACGTTGAAGGCGAGCACGCCGATGTGCTGATCGAGATCGTCCTGGCAGTACATCGTCACGCCGTCGATGTGGCGCAGGCCGTCACGCAACTGCCGGATGAGCCCCATCTCGTGCCCGTGCACGGTCTCGAGGCCGCGCGACGTCAGCCACTCGATACCGGCGTGCAGGCCCGCGATGCCCAGCAGGTTGGGCGTGCCGTACTCGAGGCGATAGGGATACTCGTCGAGGTGCGCGGGTTCGGCCGAGCGCACACCCGTGCCTCCGGCGCGCGTGTGACGAATCTCGACGCCGTGCCGCACGTACATCCCGCCGATGCCCGTCGGCCCGAACAGCGACTTGTGCCCCGTGAACACGAGCACGTCGACGTGCATCGCCTCGACGTCGATCGAGACCTTGCCGGCGGTCTGCGACGCGTCGACGACGAGCTTCACGCCGTGCTGCTGGCACACGCGCCCGATCTCGGCGATCGGCTGCACCGTGCCGATCACGTTCGACGCGTGGTTGATCGCGACGAGCCGCGTGTTGCGCTTGATCCGCGCCCGGATGGCGTCGGGGTCGACGAAACCGCGGGCGTCGAACGGCACGTGCTCGACCTCGACGCCAAGGTCACGCGACGCGTGGTGCAGCGGCCGCAGCACCGAATTGTGCTCGAGCGTCGTCGTGATCGCGTGGTCGCCGCGCTCGAGGAGGCCGAAGATCGCGAGGTTCAGGGCGTCGGTCGAGTTCAGCCCGAACACGAGGCGGTGCGCGTCGGTCCCGCCGAACAGGGCGGCCGCGGCACGCCGCGTGTCTTCGACGAGTTGCCCCGCCTCGATGCACATGTCATAGCCCGAACGTCCGGGATTGACGCCCGCGCGGCGGAAGAACTGGTCCATGAACACGTACACCGGTTCGGGCTTCGGGTACGACGTGGCGGCGTTGTCGAGGTAGATGACTGACTCCATTTACGGCCTCCGCACGAGCGCGTCGGCGACGAGCTCGCACATGGTCTTCACTTCGATCCCGAGGGCGTATTCCTTCCCGATTTCCGACAGCTGATCGACGCAGTTGTGGCACGGCGCCGCGACGATCCGCGCACCCGTTGCGCGGATCTGGTCGGCCTTGATCCGCCCGGCCTCGAGGCGGCGCCGCGCGAAACGCGTCATCGACAGCTGCCCGCCCCCGCCGCCGCAGCAATAGTTCTGGTAGCCGTGCGGCGCCATCTCGACCCATTGCGTCACGGCCCTGGCGAGGATCTCGCGCTGCGGGGCGATCACGCCGCCGTTGCGCACGAGGTTGCAGGGGTCGTGCAACGTCACGAGGTTGGGGATGCGCGACGGATCGAGTTCGATCCGCCCGTCGCGGATCAGGTCGGCAACCACGTCGACAACGCTGCGCACCTCGAACCCGGGTTCCTCGCCGAGCCACTCGGGCGCCAACCAGCGGTTGGCGGCGAAGCCGTGGCCGCATTCGCCCAGCACGAGCTGCTTCGCACGCAGCCGGCGCGTGGTGTCGACGAGGCGCCGCGCGATCGTGGCCGCCGCCTCGGGGCTTCCCGAGAACAGCCCGTAGTTGGTGACGTCGAAGTAGTCGCGCGCGAGCGTCCACCTGACACCCGCCCGGTGGAAGATCGCGCCGGCCGCGACGATTGACAGCGGATAGAACTTCGGTTCACGCGGGTTCAGCACGTACAGGAAGTCGGCGTCGCACTCGTCGAGAGGCAGTCGCGCGGTGTCGTCGCCGACCTCGGCGCGCAGTTCGTCCTCGAGCCACTCGATCGTGCCGATCCAGTCGTCGTGCGTGATCGACATGTTGTTGCCGGTGTTGACGGCCGCATCGACGGTCGACTGCAGCTCGGGCGGCACGAGGCCTGCGGCGGCCAGCGCGCCGCGCGCCGCACGCACGAGCGCGGGCACGTCGATGCCGACGACGCAGTTGGCCGTGCAGCGTCCGCACATCGAACAGCGGCCGAAGAGCACGTCGACCCATTCACCGATCAGCTCGGCGTCGACCGGGCGCGCGCCCGTCCACCCGGGGAACATGCGCGCCCAGGCCGACGATTCCTGCCTGAACGCCTCGGCCACCAGGTGCACCTTGTAGGCGGGGCTGTTGCGCGGATCCTCGTCGACGAGCGCGTAGTGGCAGCTCGTCGTGCAGAGCCCGCAATGCACGCAGGCGTCGAGGTGGACGGCGTGGTCGCGCGTCAACAGGGCGGCGAACGCCGCGCGCGCACGGGCGACCGTCTCGGGCTCGAGCGACGCGAGCCGGCGGCGGTACGCGTCTGGCGCGGGCGGTGCGGGTGCGGGCGTCAGCGGAATCCCGGTGCTCACGAGCGGCTCCCGTGCAGGTGGGCGACGACGCCGCGGCGCCCGAGACGCGTCCCGAAGAGGCCGCGCGCGAGGAAGAAGAACACGCAGTGCCGAATCTTGCCGAGCGGCGCATACAGCGCCAGCACGATGGTCAGCACGAGGAAGGGCGTGACCGACCAGGTGAACATCGCCAGTGCGCCCGAGGCCAGCCAGGCATCGACGATCGCGTTCGACGCGTAGTCGTCCGGGGCGCTGATGGCCTGCAGAAGCGGATTCGACCGGCGACGCGCCAGCAGCACGAGTCCAGCGGTCGCGCCGAGCGTCATCGCGGCGCCCAGCCCCAGCGCAATGCTCGCGGGCAACGCCGCGCCGGCAAGGTGCGCCACGAGTGCCGCACCTCCCGACAGGACCCCGGCGTGGTAGACCAGGCCCGCCACGTAGACGAGGGGATGGTGCGAGGCGCTCTCTTTCGCGCGCGGGCTCATGCCGGCGCCAAAGGCGTAGACGATGCCCGACAGCGCCGTTCCGGCCGGGGCGGCCGCGGCGCGGGGCGACGGTCGCCGCCAGGCGCTGCGCGCCGCCCACGCCAGGGCCCCCACCGACCAGGCGACCGCCGCAAGCGTCACCGCCTCGAGCGTCGTCATCGTCGGCCTCGCCGTTACACGCAGCCATCGGGCTTTGGCAGCCCGGCGACCTTGCAGGCGCCCTTGGCGGGCCCCGACGGGAAGAGGTCGTAGATCTCGCGCAGCCGCAGCCCCGTGTTCTGGCACAGGGCGCGGATCATCGGCGCCATGCCCTTCTCGAGGTAGTAGGCCCGGATGTAGTTGATGGCCGCCCAGTGCTTGTCGCCGAGCGTCTCGATGCCTTCCTGCTCACGGGCGAGGACGGTCGCGACGTCGGGGGTCCACCCTTCGGGGTGAGCCAGGAAGCCTTCTTCGTTCAGTTCGAGCGTGCTGCTGACAGCCTCGGGCGACATGCGGGTGCTCCTCGGACGACAGGCTGGCGTGACGAGATCCCGGCACGGGTGCGGGAGTCCGGCCGGGATCGACGAAAAGCTGGCGGCCGATCGCGCCGCCCGGCCGACCATCGGGTGGTCGCGCCGTGTTCGCTCGAACACGACGCAACCTCCGTGCCTGAATTTTCGATCAGCGCTCCCCGTGCGGCAGGTGCGCGCGTCCGCGCCGGCGCCCCTACGGATGCGTCGATCCGCACGCGGCCCGCACCTCGTCGTGCCGCCCGAGCGCGGCGAGCGACCGGCACCGCAGTGCCAGGGCCTCGGCATGCCCGCCATCGAGTGACAGCGCCTTGTCGAAGCTCGCCAGGGCGTTCGCGTGCTCGCCGGCACGCTGGAAGACCACCCCCTCGGCCACCGCGGGCGCGGCGAGCGACGCCGTCGCGGGCTGCGCGGGCCTGGGCGCGGCCTCGATGGCCGCGAGCGTCGCGAGGGCGCGCGCGGCCATCTTCCGCTGGAACGCCGCCAGCGCCTCGTTGGCGGGATTCGTCTCGACGAAGGCGTGCGTCTCGGCGATGATCTGCCGCTCGACCTCGAGCAGGCGCGGCAGCCAGCCGGATCCTGCGGCATTGTCGAGGCGCGTCACGTCGGCGTACTCCTGCCGTTCCTTGGCCACCAGCGGGCGCAGCACCGCTTTCAGGCGCGCGGCCTCGGCGCTGATCGGCGCGGCCGTGCCCTTCCACAGTTCGTCGGGGGGGACGCCGGCTGCGAACCACATCGGCACCGCGATGG
>JAEUQQ010000079.1 GCA_016789685.1 Acidobacteriota bacterium
GAAGATCGGCACCGCGCGCTGGTAGAGAATGGCATTGGCCGACGCCACAAACGAGTAGGGCGTCGTGATGACGAAGTCGCCGTCGGTCACGCCGGCGGCAATGGCCGACAGGTGCAGGCCCGCAGTGCCGCTCGACACCGCGACCGCGTGGGCGACGTCGAGCCGGCGCGCCCATTCGGCCTCGAATCGCTCGATCATCGGGCCGAACGAGAGGGCACGCGAACGCAGGACGTCGTTGACGAGGGCGACCTCGGAGGGACCGATGTCGGAATCGGCCATCGCAATGGCGCGGGGCGGAGTGCGATACCGTTGGGGCAGGGTCATATGTCGTCGAAGACGCGCGTGGTGATCGTTGGGGCAGGCGGCCAGGGGCGCATCGTCGCCGACATCCTGCTGGCCGGTGCGGCCGCGTCGGGCCTCGTGCCCGTGGGGTTCGTCGACGATGACGCCGGACGCATCGGTGCCGTGATCCTGGGACTGACCGTCCAGGCGACCACGCGCGACCTGCGTGACGTCGACCATGATGCCATCGTTGTCGCCATTGGCGACAACGCTCTCCGGCAGCGCATCTCGCTCGCGCTCGAGGCGCAGGGCGAACGGATCGTCACGGTGGCGCATCCCGTCGGATCCGTCGGCCACGACGTCGTCGTGGGGCGAGGCAGCATGCTGTCGGCCGGGGCCGTGGTCACGCCGTGCGTCCGGATCGGCCGCGGTGTGCTCGTCAACACGCGTGCGTCGATCGACCACGAGTCGGTCGTCGACGACTTCGCGCATGTGTCTGCCGGCGCTACCGTCGGCGCCTGCGTGACCATCGGCGCCCGCACGCTCGTCGGGCTCGGCGCCACCGTGATGAGCCGCTGTCGCGTCGGCGCCGATACCATCGTGGGCGCTGGCGCACTGGTCGTGCGCGACCTGCCCGACGGTGTGGTGGCGATGGGCGTGCCCGCCCGGGTGATCCGGCGTACCACCTGAACGGCTGCTCACATCCTGTCACCGTGCTCGACGTGCCAGTGCTGCGGGACTCCGACCGCCTGGCCGATGACGTCGACCGCGAGGAAGCCATCGCCGACCACGAACCCGCGTTCGCGCAGCAGGGCACACTCGTCGGCGTGCATCGTGAAGGCGAACAGCTCGCGCCCCTCGTGCCTGGCGTGCGCCGTCAGGGCGTCGATTGCCGCGGGCCGGTCGCCTGGCGCGGCATCGAGCGTGAGCAGCCGGGCGAATCCCGGGGCCAGTTCGACCAGCGCCGTCCACCGTCCAGGTCGCTGGACGAGGCGCACGTCGTCGGGCCGGCCGACGAACTGACCCTGCCATTCGTCGCCCGTATAGCAGAAGCAGGTACCCGCGGCGGTCGGGGCGATCGGCCTCTGGGCGATCCCCGCGGCGGCCACTGCCCGCAGCCCGTCGTCACGCTGGCCCGCGGTCCCCGCCGAGCGGCAGTACCACGTCGGCACCATGCCGGCGCCTGCAGCGTCGAGTCGTCGTCGGCTCGGGTTGGCCGCAGTGACGAAGGCCAGCAGCAGGGTTCCGCCTGCCGCAGCGACCGCCTCGCGCGACGCGGCGATCAGCCGTGTGAAGGCTCCGGCGCCGCGCGCGTCCGGGAGGGTCCACGAGCCGGTCATGATGCCCGCGATGACCTCGACCCCGCCCGCGACTCGCACCATGCGATAGGTCACCGCGCTGCCCGCGATCGGTCCGCGCGGCGACTCCAGTTGCAGGATGTCTGGACGGCGCCGTGCCCCATCGCGGGTGAAGCACCAGTCGAACCGCCGCCGGTCGCCCCACCCGCCGAAGCAGGTGTTGAGCGCGGCCCAATACCGCTCTTCGTCGCTGCGGCCACTGAAGCCGTGACGGAGCGTGAGTTCCTCGGCGTTCACGCCAGCACCGCCGGTGACGGGCGCATCGTCCGCACCCGCTCTGCCACGTCGGCCATGCGCGGCCACCACGCCGACTCGCCGTACGCGTCCTCGATCGACGCGAGCAACTGGTCGAGCGACGAGGCGTACGGACGGTCGAGCCCGTCGAGTGCCCGGTACGATCCGAAGCGGGTGAAGAGGTGCGCCTTGATCGAGAGCAGGCCGCCGAGCCCGAGAATGGAGAACGCGCGCTCGCGCGTGGACGTGGCCTGGAAGTTCGTGGTGATGTGCACGAGCCGCGTGCCGGGCACTGCCTCGGGGAACACGAGCGAAAGCCCGCGCAGGCCGCTGCCATTCGTGCGCGCGCACGGATCTGCCGCCGTGACCAGGTCGCGCGCCGATGCGATGAACGACATGTCGAGATCATCCATCGCGGCGAGCAGGCCGGGTGGCGCCTGCCAGCCCGGTGGCGACACGCCACGCGACCAGGCGAGGCCCGCGGCGTCGAAGATTGCCGTGCCGCGCTGGAGCATCGCGCGGCAGGCCGCGCGCGAACGGTGACCGAACTCGGCCACGGCCCCGGGCCCCCGGCAGACGTGGTGCAGGCCGTGCAGCGCGACGTCGGTGCGCGGCAGTCGCTGCAGCATCGCCACGAACCCCGGGTGCCGATCGACGCGCGAGACGCCGCGAGGCCACGGCCGCGTCGCGTACGTCCAGTCGCGCAGCACGGGCACGCGCTGCACCAGCCGGCGCGTGGTGGCTGGCGGACGGGCGCGCCAGTCGGGGGTCACGAACAACGTCGCGTGCAGCAGGGGATGCCGGTCGAGCAGCCAGCCGAGGTGGTCGAGCGCCTCGCGGGCGACGTCGCCGGCCGCCCGGCCATCGATCGCGGCGGTGGGGTGCACGTCATCGACGCTGAGGCACACGGCGGCGATCCTGCCAGGCGGCAGCCAGGCCCGCGGTTCGCCTCTGGTCACCTCAGCGCCCCTCCACGTAGAGACGCGTGACGTCGGCGGCGGGGCCATCGGCCCGCACCACGCCGGCGTCGAGCCAGATCGCGCGCGAGCACAACCGGGTGACGCTGTGCATGTCGTGCGACACCAGCACGAACGTGGTCTGCCCGGCGAGCAACGCGTCGATGCGCGCGGCGCACTTGCGCTGGAAGCGTTCGTCGCCGACGCCGAGCGCCTCGTCGACGACGAGGATGTCGGCCTCGGTGTCGCTTGCGATCGCGAACCCCAGGCGGGCCGTCATGCCGCTCGAGTACGTGCGCATGGGCAGGTCGATGAAGTCGCCGATCTCCGCGAACTCCACGATCGCGCCGAGCCGTTCGACGATCTCGCGCAGCTGCAGGCCGAGCAGCGTGCCGTTGAGGAAGATGTTCTCGCGGCCGGTCAGGTCGGGATGCAGGGCGCCCACCACGTCGAGGATCGGCGCGACGCGGCCGATCGTGCGCACGCGCCCGGATGTCGGCGTGAGCACGCGGGCGATCAGCCTGAGCAACGTCGATTTGCCCGACCCGTTGGGGCCGATGACGCCGATGGCCTGGCCGCGCGCGACCTCCAGCGTCACGCCGCGTAGCGCCGCCACCTCGACCGGGCGACGTGCGCCCGCCGCCCGGCCGAGCACGTATTCCTTGAGCGATGTGACACGCCCCTGCGGCACACGGTAGCGCACCGCCACGTCGTCGAGGCGGATCGCCCACCCATCGTCCGGTGAGGCGAAGCGCACGTCAGCCACGGCGGGCGAGGTCATCGACCGTCCTCGTGAAGAGCCACCACCCGCACACCAGCGCCACGCAGGCCATGGCGACGATGGTGGCCAGCAGCCCCGCTGACGGCATCTGCGCCTCGTAGATGGGCAGGCGGAAGGCCTCGACGAAGTACGCCATCGGATTGAGACGCCAGACCCAGTGATAGGCGTCGGGCAGGATCTCGCGCGGGTAGATGATCGGCGTGAAGTACATCCACGTACCCAGCACGACCTGGAACAGGTCACCGACGTCGGCGAAGTGCCCGGCCACCGACGCGACCGCCAGGCCGACGCCGAGCGCAAACATCGCCGTGCACAGCACGGCGATCGGCACGGCCACCAGCGCCAGGCTGATCGGTGCTGCCGTCACGAGCATCAGCACGGCCAGCGGCACGAGCGCGGCGCACAGGTGCACGAGCCCGGTCGCCGTCGTGGCGATCGCGAACGCCGTCCGCGGCGTGAAGATGCGCCGCCAGAGTTCGACGCCGCCAATGACCTCGGCCGTGATCGACGACGTCGTCTGCGAGAAGAAGCCCCAGAGCAGCAGGCCCGGAAACAGATAGAGCGGGTAGTTGGGCGCCGTCGGCCTGAAGACCTGCGTGAAGACGAGGCTCAGCGTCGCCATCGTCAACAGCGGCGCGAGCATCGACCACGCGAAGCCGAGCACCGAGCGCTTGTAGCGCACCTTGAGGTTGCGCCCGACCAGCTGCACCAGGACGTCGCGATACCGCAGCAGCGCCGCGAGTTCCGCGATCATCGGGTGCGCACGGCGCGACGAGTCGTACTGCTCGCGCACGCCGGTCACGACGCCGGCCTCGATGCCGCGGCGGTTGGTACCGTGATGCCCCGAGCCTCGGCCAGATCGCCGTACATCGCAGAGATGGCGGCTGCCGCACCACGCGTGGTGAACTCGGCCAGCATCAGGGTGCGACCGGCGCGCGCCATGCGCTGCGCGTCGGCGGGCGCTTCGATCATGCGGCAGATCGCCGCGGCCAGCGCCGCCGGGTCCGAGGGCGCCACCAGCAGCCCGGTGTCGCCGTGACGCACCGTCTCGGGCATGCCGCCGACGTTCGTGGCGATGGTCGGACGTTCCATCAGGAGCGACTCGATGGTGCCACCGTGATTCTCGCTCAGCGAGCATTGCACGGCCACGTCGATCGCCGCGAGCAGGTTGGGGACGTCGTCCCTGTATCCCGTGAAGGTGACCGCGTCGCCAAGGCCATCGGCGGCGGTGCGCGCGATCAGCCGCTGCCTGAGGGCCTCGCCCGCCTCGCCCATGCCGGCGCCGACGACGAGGAAGCGCGTGCCGGGATGCCGCTCGCGCACGAGTCGCGCTGCGGCGAGGAAGTCGTCGTGCCCCTTCACATCGCGCCCGCGCACGGAAGGGGGCGTCTGCCAGTCGTCGCGCACCGGATAGAAGTGCGCGACCAGGCCGACGAGCGCCGTGCCGTCGGCCACACCGAGGGCCGCGCGCGTGCCGGCGCGATCGGCGAGCGCCGGGTCGAAGCGCTGCGCATCGCCTCCGTAGGGGATGTACTGCAGGTGCGGCGGCGCGAGGCCGAGCGAACGGTAGCGCGCGAACGTCGCCCGGCTGCCGGCGATCACCCGGTGGTCGAGTCGGCAGGTCAGCCGATCGAGTGCGCGGGTCAGTGGCGTCTCGAGGTGCAGGGGACCGGGGACCATCGAGATGCGGCACGGCACGCGCGCCAGCCACCCGGCAAGACGACCGATGACGATCGCCCCGAAGATGTGGGTGTGCACCACGGCGGCCCGGCTCGCCCTGAGGTGCCGCGCCACGTGCAGGATCGAGAGTGGAAGCTGGGCGACCGAGATCAGCAGCCGCATCCGGCCGCGACTGCGGCCGAACGAGAGCGGCAGCATCCACCGCGCGATGCCCGCGTCGTCGAGCGCCGCGGCAAGGCGACCGCCGGGGACGTCGACGAGCGCCGTGACCTCGTGACCCGCCTCGCGCAGGTGCCGGCAGATGGCGACGAGCCAGGGCGCGTTGTCGGTGGCGCCGGCCACCTGCACGACGCGCAGCGCGGGACGTGCCGGGCGCAGTGCCCGCTTCACCGGGGCGAGCAGTTCGCGACGCGCCCACCAGCCGAGCCAGGCCAGTCGCGCCACCGTGCGACCGGCGCGGTAGCCACGAGCCGCCCGACGGTCGGCGGCCATGACGCTGTCACGTTCGTTCCGGTACAGCGCGTCGAGTTCGCCGACCGCGCGGTCGAGGGTGAACCGCTCGAGCGCATGCGCCCGGCCCGTGCGCGCCAGGCGTGCCGCGAGCGCCGGATCGCGCAGCAGGCGCGCGATCGCCGCGCCGAGGGCCTCGGGGTCATCGGGCGGCACGAGGAGGCCGGTGCGCTCGTGCTGCACCGCGTCTGGCAGCCCGCCGACGTCAGAGGCCACGAGGGCCCGCCCCATCAGCAGCGATTCGACGCTGCCGCCGAGGTTCTCGTTGAGCGAGCACTGCACCGACACGTCGAAGGCCATCAGCGTGTCTGGCACGTCGGTGCGCGGGCCGGCAAACCGCACCGCGTGCTCGACACCCAGCGTGTGCGCCAGCGCCCGCAACTGGCGCTCGTACTCGGCTCCACCTGGACCCCATCCTTCGCCGACGAGCACGAAGAGGGCGTCGGGCACCTCGGCCAGCACGCGCGGGACGGCGCGCAGCAATACGTCGTGTCCCTTCACGCCGCGCCCCACCAGGTGCCGCGGCGTGAACGCGTTGTCGGGCAGGGGCGGATAGAAGTAGGCGACGTCACCGACAACCGGCCGCCCTGGCGCGATCCCGAGTTCGCGGCGCACGCGCGATGGATCGGCGCGATCGGGATCGAAGAGCGAGGCGTCCTGCCCGTAGTAGATGAGGTCGATCCGGTCGCGCGGCACGCCGGCGCGCGTGTAGAGCGTCCGGGTGTACTCGCACGACGCGACGACCTTCGAGTCGAAGCGCGTCGTGCGGACGTCGATGCCGCCAAGGACGGGCGCCTCGAGGTAGTACGGGCCGGGAATCATCGAGATCCGCACCGGCACGTCGGCAGCCCAGGCCGCCATCCGCCCGAGCACGATTGACGGAAACAGGTGGTAGTGCACCACGTCGGGCTGCAGGCGCCGCAGGAGGGTGACCAGCGCCAGCATCGTGCGTGCGGCCGCCAGCGGGCGGCAGCTGGCGAAGATGTCGAGGTCGAGGACGTGGAACGGGATGCCGTCGCGGGTCAATCGCGCCTCGAGCGTGCCGCCGCGGCCCCCGATGATCGCCGTGGTCTGGTACCCGCGGGCGCGCAGGCCGCACAGCATCTGGTGCATCCAGTGCGCGCCGTTGGCGGTCGCCGCGATGTGCACGACGTGGAGCGGTCGCTGGGGCGGTCTGGGGGGCATGCAGGCGAGCGTCGAGCAGACGCGCGCGACTGTACCACATTCCCCGCACGCCTCCGCCATCGTCGCGCCGCGGCGCTATACTGGCGATGCCGGCAGGCCCCGCTCCCACGTGACTGTCGACCGCTCGAAGCGGCGGCGAGCGTCTTCGCCGCCATCGACACCGGCGCGGCGCCGAGTGGTGTGCCCGACGCGCCGCCTGGTCGGAGGGTGCAATGCCGAGGATCATCTCCGAGGTCACCCCAACCATCGAGCAACGCCTGGCTGGCTGGGTGACGATCCACGAGCGCCAGGTGGCCGGCGCGGGAACCCGCCAACGGCCCACCCTCACCATCTCGCGCGAGTTCGGCTGCGAAGGTTTCCCCCTGGCGGCGCGCCTCAAGGAACTGCTCGACGAGTCGACCGGGGAATCGTGGACCATCTTCGATCGCGCGCTCATCGAGATGGTCGCCGAAGACGCCGTCGTCACGCCGCGCGTGCTGCGGCACCTCGGCGACATGCCGCGCGCGTTCGAAGCCGTCGGCTTCCATGCCGAAGGCACGACGCTCACGCAGGATGCCGTCTACCAGAAAATCGTGCGCTGCCTCGTCCCGATTGCCCGCGCCGGCAACGCCATCATCGTCGGGCGCGGCGGGGCGGTGCTGTGCCAGGGGCTCGAGAACTGCTTCCACTTCAGGCTCATTGCGAGCCTCGACTGGCGGGCGCAGTCGTACGCGCGGCGCATGGACATGTCGGTTGACGACGCCCGTCGTGCGGTCGTCGAACTGTCTGAGATGCGCACGAGCTTCCTCAACCGCAATCTCGGCACTGACATCGCCGACCCGAAGTACTACGACGCGATCTTCAGCAACGAACGGCGGTCGATCGACGAGATCGCGCGCGCGATCGTCGGCCACGTGCGAAGCGCGTGGCGGGTGAAGGAACTGTTCCAGGCCGCCGGCGTGTGAGGCCGCCGTGTCGCTCGTGTCGCGCCGCGCGGCGCGCATGCTACGCTCCTCCGGAGTCGCGCCGGCATGTCACACGCCGGCGACGCGACGGGAGGGGCGATGGGCGCCGCGTGGAGCCTGCTGGGCAGCGTGCTGAGGAACGGCGGATGGGCGCCGCTGTCGGTCTTCGTCGCGCACCTCGTCCTGCACCGTGTCGTCGGCCTCTACGCCGTGTGGCCGTCGGCTGACGTGCCGATGCACCTCGCCGGGGGCATGGCGATCGCCTACTTCCTCTCGGCGTGGTTCCGCACGCTGCCCGCCTTCACCGCAACCCACCGCAGCCAACTCTTAGTGGAGGGCGTGAGCGTGTTCGCGCTGACCGTGACGGTGGCCGTGTTCTGGGAGTTTGCCGAGTTCCTCCTCGACCAGACGGTCGGCAGCAACCTGCAGGTGAGCCTCGCGAACACCATGAAGGATCTCGCGATGGGCGTGAGTGGTGCCGCGGTCGTGACCGCGTGGCGGGTGCGCGGGCTCCGGCCGCATGCTGCGGCGCTTCGTGCGTCGGCCGCGGCGTGGGTGCGAGGCGAGATGGCGTGAGCGAGGCGCTGACGCGTCAGCGCCGCACGATTGTGCGTGCAGCCTCAGCGAGCCGCGTCTGCAGCCCGCGCACGACGTCGGGATGCGACGCGGCGACGTCGAAGCGCTCGTACGGATCGTTGACCAGGTCGAAGAGCTGTATCGTTGCCCCTGCGTCAGCAGCATCGGGCGTCGCGCGGAGCTTCCAGCGCGCGTCGCGGATGCCCTGCAGGCGCCCGTCGTTGAAGTAGACGAAGTCGCTCCGCGGCGACGAGGCGGCGCCCGACCAGAGCGGCAGCAGATCGTGCGAGTCGAGCGGACGGTCGGCGGGCATGCCCACGCCGGCCGCGCGCGCTATCGTCGCGAACACGTCGAGCGTCGACACCATCGCCGACGTCGCCTGTCCGGCCGGGATCCGGCCCGGCCACGCGGCCAGCATCGGCACGCGCACGCCACCTTCCCATGTCGAGCCCTTCGAGCCGCGGAAGGGACCAGCCGACCCCGCATCCGTCGCGCGCACCGTGTCGAGCGGCAGCATGCGCGGCGGCATCTCGGCCCATGGCCCGTTGTCGCTCGTGAAGATCACCAGCGTGTTGCGGTCGAGCCCGCGTTCGCGCAGCGCGTCGCGCAGGCGGCCGACCCCGGCATCGAGTTCCTCGATCGTGTCGCCGTAGCGCCCGCCGGCCGATCGCCCGGCGAAGGCCGGCGACGCGCCGATCGGCACGTGCGGCATCGAGAACGCGAGGTACAGGAAGAGCGGGTTGGTTCGCGGTGTCGCGACGATGCGGACGGCTTCGTCGACATAACGCTCGGTCAGCGTGTGCATGTCGACGTCGCCGGGCAGTTCGCGCGTGCCGCGCACGAGCCGCAGCGGCCTGGTCGTCTGCACCCACGGCGGCACCATGTCGTTGCTGTAGAGCAGCCCGAAGTACTCGTCGAAGCCGTGGTCGGTGGGCAGGAACCCCGGCCGGTCGCCGAGGTGCCACTTGCCGATCATCGCCGTGTCGTAGCCCGCGCCCTCGAGCAGGCGCGCGAGCGTCACCTCTGACGAGGGGAGTCCTGTTGCGGCATCGGGCATCAGCACCGCATCGACGCCCGTGCGTTTCGGGTAGCGTCCCGTCAGCAGTGCGGCGCGCGACGGCGTGCACGATGGTGCGGCGTAGACCGTGGTGAGCTTGACGCCGTCGGCCGCGAGCGCGTCGAGCTTCGGTGTACGGATCGTCGGGTGGCCGTAGCCGCTCAAGTCGCCGTAGCCAAGATCGTCGGCGAGAATCAGGACGATGTTCGGGCGCGTCTGCGCGGAGCCGGGAGGTTGCGCCTGTCCGGGATGTGCCACGAGCACGCCGGCCGCCGCGGCGGCCAGCACGACGACGAACGTGCGGCACGTGCTGGTCATGGAGGGCTCATGCTACCGCAGGTCGCGCGGGGGAGGGCGGCGGCCAGCGCCCGGTTGATCGTGCTGCCAACGAACGTCGGCGCCGCGTGCGGCCCGTGTGTCAGCGTCGACGGCGCCCCGTGGTTGGAGGAGTCGCGCGGGAAGTTCCCGATCGGGAATGTTGCGCCAGATTCGCGACCAGGGAGCCAGGTATTTCCCGATCGGGAAAATAGGCTGGACATCAGTTGCCGAAGTGGTGATGATATTCCCGATCGGGAACACCGCAACATGACCATCGAAGAGATCGGCAGCGCTGTGCGGCAGGCCCGCCTCGCGCAGGGCCTGCGCCAGGATCAGTTGGCCGCGGCCGCTGGTGTCGGTCTGCGCTTCCTGGTCGAACTGGAGCGCGGGAAGCCCACCGTACGCCTCGACAAGGTGCTCGCCGTCCTGAGTGCCCTTGGCTGCCGTCTGGACGTCACGCCGCGGCCGGTACCGGCTGGAAGTGACGCCTGATGCGGACGCTCTCGGTCTGGTGGGACCGCGTGGTCGTCGGCACGTTGCAGGTGAATCAACACGGTCAGATGCGGTTTACCTACGCCGCCGACTGGCTGGCTGACACGTCGCGGCCTGCGATCTCGTTCTCGCTGCCCAAGCAGGAGCAGCCGTTCACGCAGCGCCAGTGCCGGCCGTTCTTCGCGGGTCTCCTGCCCGAGGAGGCGCAGCGCGACGTGATTGCCGGAGCCCTCGGCATTTCGAGGGGCAATGACTTCGCGTTCCTCGAAGCGCTCGGTGGCGATGTCGCGGGTGCCCTCTCTCTCTGGCCGGCAGGCGAGGTACCCCCAGTGCCGGAACCGACAGGCGCGCCGCGCTCACTCAGCGACGACGAACTAGTCGAGGTGCTCGACACGCTCCCGAGGCGTCCGCTCCTCGCCGGCCGTGAGGGGCTACGTCTCTCCTTGGCCGGCGCGCAGACCAAACTGCCCGTCGTGCTGGTCGACGACCGCGTGGCCCTGCCGGCGTCGGGACAGCCGACGACGCACATCCTGAAACCGGCCATCGCGCGGTATCCGCGGACCACGGAGAACGAAGCCCTGGTGATGACGCTGGCTGCTGCAGTGGGGCTGCCGGTCGCGCCAGTGACCGCGCGGAGCGTCGAGGGACGGTCGTACCTGCTGGTTACCCGCTACGACAGGCGGTTCGATGCGAAAGGGCAGACGCACCGGCTGCATCAGGAAGACTTCTGCCAGGCGCTCGGCATTGTGCCTGAGCGGAAGTACGCGGCCGAAGGCGGCCCGACCTTCAAGACCGGCTTCGATCTGCTTCGCCGCGCGACGGCGGTGCCGGCGGTTGCCGTGCTGGCCTTCCTCGACGCCGCCATCTTCAACCTGATCGTCGGCAACGCCGACGCACATGGCAAGAACTTCAGCCTGCTGTACCAGTCCGCCGGCGTGAGCCTTTCTCCGTTCTACGACCTCCTCTCAACCGTCGCCTACCCTGATCTGTCGCCGAACCTCGCCATGAAGATCGCCAGGCGGGCCACACTGGAGGAGATCGGGCAGGTCACGTGGACGGCGTTCGCGGAGGACATCGGATTGCCGGCATCGTTCGTTCGCCGGCGTGTGCGGGAACTGTCTGACGCCGTGCGCAACCAGGTGACGTCGCTCCCGGACAGCGCTGCGCTAACCGGACTCGACGCGTCCGTACTGAGGAGTTACGCGGCGCTCATCGGGTCCCGGGCGGAACGGCTTGCTCGAACGATCACGATGTAGATGGCTGCCAACGACCTCGCCTCGTTCTGCGAATTGAGGAGGCGGCGGGAGTCGAAACCTGAGCGAGCGATTCTCATAACTAGCTGATGGCGCACGGTTTCTGGTTGATCCCGCCATGCTTCGCCGATTCACACCCCACGAGACATCATCTGCCGTATCCTCAATTCGTCTCGATTCGTCCCCAATCTCGCAGACGTTTCGGAGACGGATTACTCGCGGTGCATGGTCCCGCGGTCGGCGGGCGAGGAGGAGTATGCGAACGGGAATCGCAGGGTGACCGAGTGGGTCTCGTGATACGCGCCTACGACCTGTTGTCTCGACTCGCGCCGCCGGTCAGGCTGCGTCGCTACGAGACCGCGTGTCTCGCTGAAGCGGAGGCGTGCTTGCCGCCCCGAGCGGCCAAACTCCTTCGCGCCCAACGAGAGCACCTCCGGTTCGGCAGTCGCATGATGGACGAGCGAGTGCTGCGGCTTCGGACGCGAGACCGGTCGCCGCTTCCCGACTCACTGCGCTTCGCGGTCACGATCGACGTCGCCATCTGCGAAGTGACACTGTCGCGTGAGGCCGACGACTCGCGCCGGTTGACGGGTCGCGTCTGGATCAACAGGGGCGAGTTGCTGGACGTCCAGTTCTCCCGCTCGCCGGTGGACGCGGGCTTCGGCACCGATCCCGCTGTGAGGGTTGTCCGGGCCCGCCTCCTGGCGGACCCCTGTACGACGGTCGACAAGGTCAGCGTGCCGAGGCAGCTTGTCGAGCTGATCGGGACCGACATCGATGAGGCGGCGCCGCCAGCGAGTGACGATGAAATTTCGGCAACGTCGACTGCATTCTCGATCTCGCTCCCAGGCGAGTACGTTGCTGCCGTCCGCCTGGCGAATGGCTTTCGGGTGGGGCGGAGCGAGGTCTTCGGGCTGGAGCGGATCGCCGTCATCGCGACGCCGTACTCCGAGTTCCTCGCGCTCGGCACGATTGGCGAGACCTGGTTGGGGGCGACGTCAGAGCGGCGCTGGTCAACGCTCGGGCCGGAGGACGACGAACCAGTTCCGCTCGATGGCTCGCCCTGGCACGCGCTCCGCGAGCGCACGGTCACGGGGACCTGCTGACACCAGTCGGAAACCCTTGGTGACATCGACCCGATTCGACGACGGCAGCCAGCGGCCCGGGTCTACGATCGTCCCGACCGGCTCCAGTGGCGGATGGCGTCAATCCCGCCGGCAACGAGCGCGGCCTTCTTCGCGTGCGACCAGCGCTTCAGCTGGTGTTCGCGTGCGACCGCCTCGGCGAGCGTGTTCACCGGTTCTGCGTACGCCAGCGTCACGGGACGCCGCGCCGCCGTCCATCTGGCAGCGGTACCATCGTTGTGTCGCGCAAGGCGCGATCCGAGGTCG
>JAEUQQ010000095.1 GCA_016789685.1 Acidobacteriota bacterium
ATCGGCGAGATGCGCGACCTCGAGACGATCGAGTCGGCGCTCCGGATCGCCGAGACGGGCCACCTGACCTTCGCGACGCTGCACACGAACTCGGCGTCGCAGACGATCAACCGCATCATCGACGTGTTTCCCGCGCACCAGCAGGGCCAGATCCGCACGCAGCTCTCGCTCGTGCTCGAGGGCATCATCTGCCAGAGCCTGCTGCGGCGGGCGAAGTCGGCTGGCCGCGTCGTGTCGCTCGAGATCATGGTGCCCACGCCGGCCATCAGGAACCTGATTCGCGAAGACAAGATCCACCAGATCTACTCGTCGATGCAGGCCGGGCAGGAGAAGCTCGGCATGCAGACGATGAACCAGTGTCTGGCCACGTTGTACCTGACGGGCCAGATCACGCTCGAGACCGCGATGTCGGCGTCGTCGCTCAAGGACGAGCTGACCGAGATGATCAACCGCGGATCGGGCGTGGTGCCCGGCGCCGGCCTCGGCCGCGCCGCGGCGCCGATGCATCGCTAGGCAACGGTTAGAGGCACAAGGACTTCACCATGGCAACCTACGCATTCTCGGGACGGACTCGCACGGGCCAGACGGTCAGCGGCGAACGCCAGGCCGACTCGGTCGACAACGCGATGGCGCAGCTGCGGCGCGAGCAGATCCGCGTCACCAAGATCGAGCCGGTCAAGGCACGGGCGAAGGACGAGGCGAAGCCGAAGATCGCCCGCTCGTCGGGGATTCCGACGAAGAACCTCGCGATCTTCACGCGCCAGTTCTCGGTGATGATCGACGCCGGCCTGCCGCTGGTCCAGTGCCTCGACATCCTCGGGCGCCAGGAAGAGCACAAGTACTTCTCGCAGGTGATCCTCAAGACGCGCGAGGACGTGGAGGGCGGCGCGTCGCTGGCCGACGCCATGAAGCGCCACCCGCGCGCCTTCGACAACCTCTACTGCAACATGGTCGCCGCGGGCGAAGCCGGCGGCATCCTCGACACCATCCTCAAGCGCCTCGCGACCTACATCGAGAAGAACGTCAAGCTCAAGGCGCAGGTCAAGTCGGCGATGATCTACCCCATCGCCGTCATCGTCATCGCGGCGGGCGTGGTCGGCGTCATTCTCTGGAAGGTCATTCCGACCTTTGCCCAGCTGTTCGCCGGCCTCGGTGCGGAGCTGCCGCTGCCCACCCGTGTCGTCATCTGGATGAGCAACTCCCTGGTCACCTTCATGCCGATCATGATCATCGGCATCGCCGCGCTGTCGTTCGCCTTCCGGCAGTACTACAACACCCACAACGGCAAGCGCGTCATCGACGGCACGCTGCTCAAGGCCCCGGTGCTGGGGATCATCCTCCGCAAGGTCGCGGTCGCCCGCTTCTGCCGGACGCTCTCGACGCTGCTGAGCTCGGGTGTGCCGATCCTCGACGGCCTCATGATCACGGGCCGCACCGCCGGCAACTCGATCATCGAAGACGCCATCATGTCGACCCGCGCGAGCATCGAGCGCGGCGAGACCGTGTCGCAGCCCCTGGCCGCCACCAAGGTCTTCCCGGCCATGGTCACCCAGATGATCAACGTCGGCGAGACCACCGGCGCCCTCGACATGATGCTCTCGAAGATCGCCGACTTCTACGAAGAGGAAGTCGATACCGCCGTGGCCGGCCTCCTGACCCTGCTCGAACCGATCATGATCGCCTTCCTCGGCATCGTCGTCGGCGGCATCGTCATCGCGATGTACCTGCCGATCTTCGACCTCATCTCGAAGCTGACCTAGGCATGGACGCACGCACGCACGCCACCGGGCCGATGCGCCGGAAGCTGCTCTGGCTCGCCGGCGTGCGTGCCATCGCCGTCTCGCTCCTGCTCGGGGCGGCCATCCTCTTCCGCATCGGCGGGTCCGTGCCCGACTGGCCCGTCGATCCGTTCTTCGCGCTCATCGCCGCCACCTTCTTCGTGACCGGCGTCTGCGCGTTCACCGTCCGCTACGTCGAGCGGTGGCCGTGGATTGTCGACGCCCAGCTCGGCGCCGACGCCGTGCTCGTGTCGCTGCTCGTCATGGCCACCGGCGGCCTCGACAGCTTCTTCGCCTCGCTCTACGTCCTGCCCATCATCGGCGCCAGCATCGTCCAGTACCGCCGCGGCGGGCTGATGGTCGCCAGCTTCAGCGTCCTGGCGTTCACCGCCATCGTCGTCGGCCAGTACACCGGCGCGTTCTCGGTGCTGACGCTCGCCGGCGGCACACGCGCGCCCCTGCCCGCCGGGTCAGAGGCCTTCTACCGCGTGGCGCTCGCCGGCATCGGGTTCATCGCGGTCGCGGTGCTCGTCGGGCACCTCGCCGACGGCTGGCGCCAGGCCGACGCGCGGCTCGCCGAGGCCTCGACCGAGATTGCCGACCTGCAGGCGTTCAACCAGCACGTCATCGACTCGCTGACCGGCGGCCTGGCAACGACGACCCGCGACCGGCGCGTGCTCACGTTCAACCACGCGGCGCAGCAGATCACGGCGCTCAACCTGCTCGCGGTCCGCGGCCAGGATGTCTGCAAGGTCCTGCAGTTGCCGGGAGCGCTGCACTTCGCCCTCGAGCACGCGACCGGCATGATCGGCACGCAGCGCTTCGAGTACGAGTTCGCCAGGGCCGACGGCGTCAAGCTGCTCATGGGCATCAGCGCGGCCCCCCTGCGGGGCGGACCCGGCGACGCGCCCGGCTTCGTGTTCACCTTCCAGGACGTCACCGAACTCAAGCGGCGCGACCGCGAGGCTGCGTCGCAGAAGCGCCTGGCGGCCATCGGCGAGATGGCGGCCGGGATCGCGCACGAGATCCGCAACCCGCTCGCGTCGATGACCGGGTCGATCCAGATCCTGCGGCAGGACCTGCCGCTGTCTGACGAGCAGGCGCAGCTGATGGACATCGTGCTGCGCGAGTCGGAACGGCTCAACGAGACGATCACCAACTTCCTGGCGTATGCGCGGCCGCAGAAGCGGCACCTGCAGCGCGTCGACCTGCGTCGCGTGCTCGAAGAGACCGCGGCGCTCCTCCGCAACAGCGTCGAGCGGCGAGCCGACCATGCCATCGACGTCGTGACCGAGGCCGTCGATGCGGGGTTCGAGGCCGACGAAGGCCAGATTCGCCAGGTGGTGTGGAACCTGGCGACGAACGGCCTGCGTGCGATGCCGCGCGGCGGCGTGCTGCGCCTGCGCCTCGAGGTCGAGCGCACCGGCCTCTCGCCGGCCTGCACGATTGCCGTCGAGGACGAAGGCGTCGGCATCGACGAGGCGACACGCGACACGCTCTTCCAGCCGTT
Organism: Acidobacteriota bacterium; assembly: GCA_016789685.1. Lineage (GTDB taxonomy): Bacteria > Acidobacteriota > Vicinamibacteria > Vicinamibacterales > JAFNAJ01 > JAEUQQ01. The sequence goes on from JAEUQQ010000095.1 coordinate 3,289, forward strand.
CAAGAGCGGTTTCACGGCCGGCACCGGCCTCGGCCTGGCGATCGTCCATCGCGTCGTGAGCGACTACGGCGGCCTCGTGCGCGTGTCGTCGAAGGTCGGCGAGGGCACCACCGTGACGGTGCGGTTGCCGTTGTCGCATGCCATGCCCGCGGCGGTTCCCGCCGACGTGGCCTGAAGAGGATCGTATGTCTGCGGTGCTGACCCAGCCGGCCCCCACCGAGGTTCCCGTCGCCGTCCCACGCGTGCTCGTCGTCGACGACGAGCGGTCGATGCGTGAACTGCTCTACATCATGCTGCGCCGCGAAGGCTACGAGGTCACGCTGGCCGAGTCGGGCGAGCAGGCGCTGGCGGCCCTCGGGCGGCACGCGTTCGACCTCGTGATCTCCGACATCCGGATGCCCGACATGAGCGGCGTCGACGTGCTGCG
>JAEUQQ010000123.1 GCA_016789685.1 Acidobacteriota bacterium
CCCGCGAGCTCCTCGAGCGTGAACTGGCCGAGGTGGACGTACGGCGCCACGACGACCGTGGCCTTCTGCATCGCCTTGCGCAGGACGTGCCGGTTCCAGGCCGCGCGCACGTCGGGCGTTGCGGCGAGTGGCCCCTTGGGCAGCCAGGCCTGCGCGCGGCAGGTCGCGGCAGCGTAGCGTTCGAGCCCGCGCATCGACGTGAGCAACCGCGGGACGCCGAGCTGCAGCAGCGGATCGGCGAACGTGACGTTCGGCGTGTACTCGAGCATCGCCTGCGCAAGCCGGTAGTCCGTGATGCCCGAGAGGAACAGCACGCGTGCGTTGCTGAAGTACCGCGGGTCGTCGTTCTGGATGTGCCGGATCGCCCACTCGTCGAGGAAGCTGCGGAGCATGGCGCCGGTCGTCACCGGCACGCGGGTGACGGCGGCCTCGAGACGCGCGGTCGTCGTGTCGTCGATCCGGCGCGTGCCGACGTGCGCATGGTCGTTCACCATGCCGAGGCCGACCACGTCGGCCTCGGCCTGCCAGCGCGCGATGAGATCGAGCGCCGTCCGCATGTCGTGGTCGGCGCCGAACCGGCGGATCCGGAAGGCGTGCCCGAGGAACGTCGCCTGGTGATCGTAGTCGGCCGTGCTCGACCCGAGACTGATGCTGACGACCTGCTTCATCGACATGCCCATGACCCCGGTGCCTGGAGCGATCGCGCCCTCGCGCCGCGGCGCCCGCCCTGGGGCTCGCCCGCGCCGTGGCATCCACAGATAATCGCACCGAATGGCATCATGCGCAGGGCGATTGATCGACGCGCCGAGGGATGCGGCGGTGGTATACTTCGCACCGCGGGTTGAGTCCTGCCCGCACCCGCGGTCTCCACGCCGCAGGGCCCCAGCGCTCCGTTCGAGTGAACACCGCTTGTGCGAGAGCCGCGCCGCGTCGTCTCGCATACACGCTCCACGGCACGACTTCCCGCGCAGGGAGTTCTGTCTATGCCCGTTGATGCCGGCACGTCGTCCCCTCCCGTTCGTGACAATCGCTGGAAGCTCGTCGAGTCGACCATGCGGCGCCACGGTCACCGCGCGCACGCGCTGATCGAGGTCCTGCACTCGGCCCAGGAAAGTTACGGCTTCCTCGATCCGCCCGTCCTGGCGCAACTCGCGCGCGACCTGCGCGTGCCGCTGAGCAAGGTCTACGGCGTCGCGACGTTCTACAACTTCTTCACGCTCAAGCCTGCCGGGCGCCACTCGTGCGTCGTGTGCACGGGCACCGCCTGCTACATCAAGGGCGCCGGCGTGATCATGTCTGACATCGAGAAGCGGCTCGGCATCAAGGCCGGCGAAACCACGCCCGACGGCGAGGTCTCGGTGCTCACGGCACGCTGCTTCGGCTCGTGCGGGCTCGCGCCCGCCGCGGTGCTCGACGGCAACGTGCTCGGCAAGCTCGCCCCGCACGAGCTCGTCGACAAGCTCGAGGAGTGGACCCGCCATGACGCGTGACGACCTCGACAGGATCGCCCTCGACGAACGCGCCGCGCAGGAGGCCGTCGCGCACCACGTGCGCGTCTGCGTTGCCGCGAGCTGCCTGTCGTCGAGCAGCGACAAGGTGAAGGCCGCGCTCGACGCGGCCGTGAAGGCGAGCCCGGAGCCGCACCGCTGCAAGATCACCGGCGTCGGCTGCCTCGGCCTCTGCAAGGAGGGGCCGCTCGTCACGGTCGATGACGACAAGGTGCTCTACCGGAACGTGAGCCCCGACGACGCGGCCGAGATCGTGGCCAGCATTGACGGCCCGCCCGTGGCGCGGCTCGAGGGCGATCTCGCGCAGCCGTTCTTCGCGCGGCAGCAGAAGATCGCGCTCGAACACTCGGGCCGCATCGATCCCGAGCGCATCGAGGAGTACATCGCCGCCGGCGGGTACTCGGCGCTCGTCGACACGCTCACGATGGTGATGCCGGCCGGCGTCGTGCAGCAGGTCGTCAGGAGCGGCCTGCGGGGCCGGGGGGGCGGCGGCTACCCGACGGGCCTGAAGTGGAGCACGGTCGCCAAGGCGCGCGCGCAGAAGAAGTACGTGATCTGCAACGGCGACGAGGGCGATCCGGGCGCGTTCATGGATCGCAGTGTGCTCGAGAGCGATCCGCACCGCGTCATCGAGGGCATGACGCTCGCGGCCTACGCGGTCGGCGCGACCGAAGGCTACATGTACGTGCGCGCCGAGTACCCGCTCGCGGTCAAGCGCCTCAAGACGGCGATCAAGCAGGCCGAGAAGGCCGGGCTGCTCGGCAACGAGATCTGCGGGACGACGTTCAATTTCCGCATCGACATCCGGCTCGGTGCCGGCGCCTTCGTGTGCGGCGAGGAAACGGCGCTCATCGCGTCGATCGAGGGCAACCGCGGGACGCCGCGCCCGCGTCCGCCGTACCCGGCCGAGGTCGGGCTGTGGGGCGCGCCGACGCTGATCAACAACGTCGAGACGTACGCGGCGATCCCCGCCATCATCCGCAACGGCGGGTTGTGGTACGCCGGCATCGGCACGGCCAAGAGCAAGGGCACGAAGGTGTTTGCGCTCGCGGGCCGCATCAACAACACGGGCCTGATCGAAGTGCCGATGGGCCTGTCGCTGCGCGAGATCATCTACGACATCGGCGGCGGCATCCCCGACGGCCGCACGTTCAAGGCCGTGCAGACGGGCGGGCCGTCTGGCGGCTGCCTGCCGTCGCAGTTCCTCGACATGCCGGTCGACTACGAGTCGCTGGGCAAGGCCGGCTCGATCATGGGCAGCGGCGGCATGATCGTGATGGACGACACGTCGTGCATGGTCGACGTGGCGCGGTATTTCATGGACTTCTGCATGACCGAGTCGTGCGGCAAGTGCATCCCGTGCCGCGTCGGCACGGTCCAGATGCACGAGGTCCTCCGCAAGATGACGACCGGCGAGGCGACGATGGACGACCTGGCGCTGCTCGAGGAGCTGTGCGAGGTCGTGCAGCACACGAGCCTGTGCGGGCTCGGGCAGACGGCGCCCAACCCGGTGCTGAGCACGCTCAAGTACTTCCGCGACGAGTACACGGCCCACATCGTCGAGAAACGATGCCCGGCGGGCGTGTGCGCGATGCCCGTGGCGAGCGAGGTGCGGCGATGAACACGAACTCACGCGTTGTCACGCTGAAGATCGACGACCAGGACATCGGTGCGCAGGAAGACCAGACCATCCTCGAGGCGGCGCGCGACCACGGCATCGACATTCCGACCCTGTGCCATCTCGAGGGGCTCTCGGACGTCGGGGCCTGCCGGCTGTGCCTCGTCGAGATCAAGGGGCAGTCGCGCCTGCAGGCCGCGTGCGTCGCGCGCGTCGGCGAAGGCCTCGAGGTCGTGACCGACTCCGAGCGCCTGCGTCGCTACCGCCGCACCATCGTCGAGATGCTGTTTGCCGAGCGCAACCACGTCTGCGCGGTGTGCGTGTCGAACGGGCACTGCGGGCTCCAGAACCTCGCCGTCGAACTCGGCATGACGCACGTCCACATGCCGTACCTCCACGGCACGCACCACGTCGATGCCTCGCACGAGCGGTTCGTCCTCGATCACAACCGATGCGTGCTGTGCTCGCGGTGCGTCCGCGTGTGCCACGAGATCGAGGGGGCGCACGTGTGGGACCTCCTCGGCCGCGGCGTCGATACGCGTGTCATCACCGATCTCAATCAACCCTGGGGCACGTCGCAGACGTGCACCGGCTGCGGAAAATGCGTGCACGTATGTCCAACCGGCGCACTCACCGAAAAGGGCAAGACCGTGCAGGAGATGTC
>JAEUQQ010000130.1 GCA_016789685.1 Acidobacteriota bacterium
CGGCGCCGACTACATGAAGCTCGCCGTGATGAAGGATCCCGTCAAGGCCAAGGAAGCCGGCCTGATCGCCAAGCCGACGATGGCGAGCTGCACGGCCACCTGCCACAAGGCGGCCGAGATCAAGCCCGACATGCTGGCCAAGGTGCACGCCCACAAGGCCAAGTAACACTCGTCGCGCATCCTCGTGATGCGCGCAGGCCGCGCGCCCGCGCGGCCGTGGCACGACCTTCCCAGCGGGGGCGCATCGTCACGATGCGCCCCTGTCAGGGGAGCCTGAAGTTCACCACCTTCGCCGAATCCACCTGCAGCAGCGCGCGCACCGACGCGTCCGTCCCCGTCGACAGGGCGTTGGCCAGGGCGTCTGCGAGCGCCGGCGCGCCATCCCCTGCGGCACGCGCGAAGACGTAGTGCAGGATCACGCGGTAGTCGTTCGGCGGAATCGTCAGCCTGAACCGCACGGTGCCATGACTGCCCGGGACCTGCATCCGCACGACCGACGGCACCAGCACCCCTGAGTCGCTCCCAGCGACGACGTGCCCGAGGATGTCGCGACCCGGCGCCGTCACCACCGCGTACCGGTGGCCCACCGCGGACGGCAGCGTCAGCACCTGCAGCGGATCGGCGAACCGCGTGGCGATGTCGACGTCGATGGTGATGCTCGCGCCGGTCGTGTTCTGGAATCGCTCGAGATACGCCGTGGCCGATGCCGACGGGTCGTGCACGACGTGGCGCGACACGAGGAGGCCGGTCGTCAGCCACGGCCCATACTCCAGGCGCGTCGTCCCGGCCGCCGCCGGCGTGCCGACCCTGACGGGCAGGCAGTCGATGCCGTTGCCGTTGACCTGCAGGCGCAGCGCGCGATCGAACGGCGGCCCGCCGCCGCTGCCTTCACCGTCGTTCCGCAGCCGGCCCGCACAGTCGATCGGCTGCGTCATCCAGGCGCCGCCGGTGAGGTTGGTGGTGAGGTTCCACGTCGCGGCGGTCGAGGCCGGCACCGTCATCGACAGGGGCGACGCGCCGAGCAGGCCGACGTCGAGGCCGGACGTCGAGGCGAAGTCGGTGAATGCGGCCACGATCGGCCCGCGCTGGACATCCGTGAACTGCGTCCTGCCCGACGCGTCGGCATACCTGAAGGCAAACGCCGGATCACCCGGGCCCATCTGCCCCGAGTAGAGATACACGGGCACGTTTGCGATCGGCTGCTGCGACGACGCATCTGCCACCGCGAGCACGTCAACCGCAGCCCGCGCGGCAAACGTGATGTCGGCGACCACGGTTGCGCCAGCGGTCGCCACGTTGCCCGTCGCGCCGGCACACGTGGTGTCTGACGAGTAGTCGCACGCCTGGACGGTGAAGGCCCCGAGCGGCACGTGCTCGAATGCGTAGGATCCGTCGCTCGCGGTAGCGACGTAGATCACCGCATCGAGCGGCCCGCCGTTCGACGACAGCGCCACGTAGGCCCCCTCCACCGGCGCGGCGCTACTCGACCGCACGACGCCTGCAATGCGCCCCGACGCTGGCACGACGATGTCTACGGCACCGTTCGCGGGCGCCTGCGGCATCGTCGTCTCGACGTCGGCCGTGAGCAGCGTGCCGCTCACCTCGGCGTGCAGCCACACCCGCGCGGCGGCGAGGCCCGAGATGGCGAACCGCCCCGACGCATCGGTGATGACGCTGCTCGACGCCAGCGCGCCGGAAGGCACTTCCTGCGAGGCCCGCACGCTGGCCGACGCCACCGGGGTCGTGCCGTCAGCGTCGAACACGGTCCCGGTCAGCACGCCGAACGGGAGGACGAGCGACGCCGACGCCGACTGCCCCGTGCCTTCGGCGGCAAAGCCCGACACGACCTCGAGGCGCACGTCGGGCTTCGTCCAGTGGTAGGCGACGATGCGCAGGCCAGCCGAGGAGTGCAGCAGCGCGCCGAAGCGGTACTGCGGATCAGGAGCGGCGACATTCGCAGCGCCGAGCGCGCCGACCATCTGCCCTGTGCCGCGGTCGTAGACGTCCACCTCGACGTCGGCGAGACGGGTGGTGCCGTCGGCGGCAAACACATCGACGGTGAGCGTGCCACCGCGGGTCAGGTAGTGGACGTCCTGCTGGATCGTCGCGCCCTCGCCCTGGACCGAGAAATACGTCATCGGCGTGGGCCCGAACGCGCTCGTGGCCTCGATTGTCCACGTGCCTTCGCCGACGCCGTTGAAGACGAACGCGCCGCCGGCCGAAGCCGCCACGCTGCGATCGACGGCCGGATACCCTCGCCGCAGCCGCACGGTGGCACCCGCCACCGGCTGTCCCTCGCGAATCACAGTGCCCTGCACGGTGTTCGATCCGACGCCGGCGAGGCTGATGTTCGCGGTCACCGACGACTGCCCGGGCACCAGCGTGCCCGTGAGCGGCGGCGACGTCACGTTGGTCGCGGGATCGAAGGCTGTCACGGTGTAGGCGTCGACAACCGGGTAGGTGATGCGGTACTCGCCGGATGCGTTCGCGACGACCGTCTTCGGCGCATTCACGAAGGGGTTGCTCGCCGAGAGCGTCACCTGTGCGTTCGGCACGGGCACCACCGAATCGAGCGTCACGACACCCGACACGGTCACCTCGAGCGACGCAAGGGCGCTCGACGAGGGCACGGCGAAGTTGAGGATCGCGCTACGCTCGTCGTCGGTGATGCCGTCGATGGCCTCGGGGGGCAGTTGCACGAGCCGGCGCGCGGCGCCTTCGGCCGCTGCCTGGTCGCGGTGCTGCCCGCCGAAATGCAGCAGGGCGACACGCTGCCCGGGTTGCAGCGTGACCTCGCCCCACGTGTAGATCAGGGTGTTGCCGGCGTCGCGCCACGCGGTCACCGGCACGGCCGCGCCGGCGCCGGCAAACACGTGCGACACGCGCGGCGCGGCCGTGCCGCTTACCACCCACTGGTCGGCCGACGTCACCGTGGTGTCGCCATCCGATGTCGAGGTTGTCGCAAACCCCTGTGTGCTCCAGGCCGCGAGCATCGGCGCGATGTCGATCGGCGCCGTGCCGCGGTTTTCGAGCATGTCGATGTAACGGATGAAGTACCCGCTCGTCGGCACGTAGACGCGCCGAGACATGAACAACCCGTCCTGGTAGCCCTGCCGCGTGCGGATCAGCAACTGTGCGCCGTCACGCTCGACGGCCGCGCCGTTGGCAAAGGCCGGGAACTGCACGCCGTTCGGATACCTTGCATAGAACGCGTACTTGTTGAAGAGCGCGTTTTCGAACTGGTTCTCGTTGACGTTGCCTTGCCGCCGCACCGTGAACGGGTAGCCGTTGCCATCGGTGAGCGTCTTCGGCAAGTACGCGCCATCGAGCACGAGATCGAGCGTCGTCGTCGCCGGAGCGCCAGGCAGCACGATTTCGCGCACGCCCGCCCGTCCGGGCTGGTTGTAGTCGGCCGCAGAGACCAGGACCGGCACGTCGGCCGGCAGCACGACCGAGTACGCCCCGGTCGCGCTCACCGACGGGTACTTCGCGAAGTCGGCGCCGCTCACGAAGTCGAGCGACGCAAACGGCACGGGCTGACCGTCGAGCCCGAGCACCCGCCCCGTCACGGTAACCGGGCGCGGCAACGTCAGCGCCACATCGGTCGTGGTCGCCTCGGTCACCACCGTGCCGATCGTCGACGCGGTGATGCCCCCGCCCTGGGGAGTGGCCGTCACCCGGAACGCACCATAGATGCCATCGACGGTGAAGGTGCCAGGCACCTGGCCCGATGTGCTTCCTCCCGCGCCATACGAGTAGCTGGGACCGTACCTCACATCGACGCCGGCGCCTGCGACGAGTTGACCATCGGCATCGCGCACGGTGACGCGAACCGTCCCGGTCGCCTGCAGCGTGACCGTGGCCGCCACCTGCGCGCCCGGGCTGACGACCTCGACGGTCGCATCGGCGGTGTTCTCGTAGCCCTGCGGATGGCGGATGCGCACGAGCGTGCGCCCGATGGCGGCGTCGGCGATCGTGAACTGCCCGAGCGCCGCGCCGGCGCGCGCCGTCTCGCCACGATAGCCGGGGAAGCAGAACGACTGCCCCGCCGGCAACGCGCACGAGTACACCTGCGCGCCCCCGACCAGCGTCTGGTTCGCATCGTTGGCGCGCACGGTCACGACCACGGTCCCGACCGTCGCCAGGACGATGTCCTGCGTGGCTGTCTGGCCGGCGACAACGGTCACCGGTTGCTGTGCAGGTACGCCGGTCGAGGGGTCGACCACCGTCAGCACGTAGGCGCCTGCCGGGATGTTCGGGAACTCGAACCGGGCGGCCGCGTCGGCGCGATCGGTCCTGCGGAACGTCGGCTGTGCGATCGGCCCCTGGATGAGATCGACGTCCACGTTGGCGACCAGCGTGCCGTCGGGGCGCTTGACCACGCCGGTGACGAGGCTCACGCCGAGGAACTGCAGATCCTGCACGGTCACCTGGTCGGTTGCGACCGTCACGGCGGCACGGACGGTCACGCCCGTCGCAGCGTCTGTGGTCTCGAGCGTATAAGCGCCAGCCGGCACGTCGGCAAACGCGAACGCGCCGCCGGTGCTCGTCAGGGCCGTGCGGGTGAACGTCGGCTGGAACTGGGGGCCCTGCCACAGTGTCACGCGCTGGCTCGCGACCCCCGCACCCGCGACGTTGCGCACCGTACCCGTCATGCCGCCGGTCGGCCCGAGCACGATGTCAGCCGGCGTCGACTGGCCCGCGACCGCGTTGAAGGCCACGGTGGCGGTGAGCGGCGTGCTTGTGTATCCCGGCGTGCCGGCAACGGGCACCGATGCGAAGAGGGATCCCGCAAACGGCGGCACACCGTAGACCGCGAACGTCCCCGACGCAGCCAGCGGCACGTTCCCGATGTAGAACGAGGGCGCCTGGTCGCGCGATGCGATCACGAACGCCCCCGGAGTCGTGACGGCCGAACCGCCATGCCGGCGGACCGTGCCGGTCAGCATCCCCGTGTTCGTGAAGACGACGTCGCGAGCGCTCACGACTTCG
>JAEUQQ010000158.1 GCA_016789685.1 Acidobacteriota bacterium
AGCGCGTGGAAGCTGCCGGTACAACGTGGAGGCCAGCGACGCCTCGGCGACGCCAAACGACACGGCGGCCTCACTCGGAAAGAGCTCGTCCTGCGCCGCCAGTTCGACCGGCGTGCGCGGGCCGCGCAGCCACTCGTACAGGACAATCGTGGAGAGCATCAGCCGGTGCCCCTGGCCGGTCAACGCAATCAGTTCGTCGAGTGAACGGCGTGGCCCCGTCAGGGCGTCCACCAGCGCCGACGTGTCGACGTGGACGATCATGCGGATCGATGCCGGCGTCCGCCCGCGCGACGCGCGGACCTGATGGCTCGCAATTCCTGATCGACGTCCGCGAGCGGCCGCGTGGGCGCGTCCTTGCGCAGCCGCTCGAGGACACGCAGGGCGTGCTGACGTTCCTGATCGCTCAGTGTTCCTGCGCGCGCAGCATACTCGGCGACCGCCTCGCGCACGACGTGGCTCTGGGCCTTGCCGAGGCGTGCCGCGGTCTGCCGAATCTGCAGCACGGTCGCGTCGTCGAGCGAAAACGTCACGCGTGCCATAATGTGGCAATACTACCATAACGCTCTCACGTTCACGATGCCCGGGACCCTTCTCGTCGCCGTGCCCGGCGTGCGCGGTTGAGCCGACCGTCGCTCATCCTCACACCGCCGATCTTCAGACAGGCGGATGCCTCGGGATCGGCGTAGGATCCGTGCGGTGCCTGCCGTCGCGGCCTGGTCGTCTGGCCGGACGGCACCGGCCGTCTCTTCGCCGTCGATGTCACGGGGATGCCCATGTCGAGCCGTTCATTCCGCCTTGTCCGCGCCCACGCGTCGCTGCTGGCGCTGCTTGTTCTGCACCTGACCCTGCCCCCGGCCGCTGGCGCCGAACCGGCGGGGCAGGCGCCTGCAGGAGCCCTGGCGATCACGCCTGCCCAGCGCGCCGAAGTGAAACAGTGGTACGACACGCAGCAGAGCGCCATCGTTCCCGTTGACGGGGGCGGCGCGACGGTCGTGATCGTCAAGTTCAACGACTACCAGTGCCCGCCGTGCAAGCAGACGTGGGCCGACTACGCCCCGATCCTGGCGCGCTTCGAGAAAGTGCGCCCCGGCCGCGTCAAGCTCGTGACCAAGGACTATCCCTGGGACCCGGCGTGCAACGCGAACGTGCCGCAGGCAGGGCACCCCGCCGCCTGCGCGGCGGCCGCCGCGATGCGCATGGCCAGGGAGAAGGGTGCTGACAAGGCCGCCGCACTCGAGGCGTGGATCTACGCCAATCAGGCGTCGCTCACGCCCGCATCGGTGCGGACCGCTGCCCGCGAGGTTGGCGGGATTCCGGACTTCGACGCGAAGTACGCCAGCGCCGTGGCGGGCATCAAGGCCGACGCGGCGCTCGGCGCCCTGTTGCAGGTGAAGGCGACGCCGACGTTCTTCTTCAATGGCCGGCGGATCCAGGGCGGTGTGCCGCCCGTGTACTTCGAGGCGCTCATCGAGTACGCGCTGTCGGTCGCCGGCAAGTAGCCGTATGGCCGCCCGCGTGGGTGCCAGGTGCTGCGGTATGCACCGTTCTGTGCTGGTGGCGAGTGTCATCGTCCTGCTGCTGCGTCCGTCAATGGCCATCGCACAGGTCCAGGCTGGCGCGGTGACCGAGGCCCTGCGGAGCGCTGCCGAACGCGGCAACGCGCAGGCGCAACTCGACTACGCCAAGGCCCTCGGCTCGCAACATCCTGACGCCCGCGCGTGGGCGCAACACGCGGCCGACCAGGGACTCGCGGAGGCCTGGTTCTGGCTCGGATACCACGCGCCGGGCGACGAGGCGACTCCCTTCTACGAGCGGGCAGCCGACGCGGGATACCCTGACGCGTTCGAGCACGTCTTCGACCGATGGCTCTTCAGGGCGGACGGACGCGCCGATGTCGCACGGGCGAAGCGTTACGCCGACCTCGCGCGATCGCGCGGCTTGAACGGCGTGGTCTCTGACGACGCGTTTGCGACCATCGATCGGTGCGCAGAGGCAGGGGCGCCGGTCATCCCGGCCAGCCACCGCCCCTCGCCCGACGACCAACGACGGTTTGCGGGCGTCGCGTGCCTGGCGTTCTCCGAAGGTCTCGGCGTGGCGAAGGACCTCGTCGCCTACCGCATGTGCCTCCTGGCCGACGACCCTCCCGACAACAACTGGCTTGCAGAGGTCTATGCCAACGGGTGGGGCGTGCCCCGCCATCCGCGGCTCGCCCTGGCCCTGGCCTGTCACGGGAGCGACGTACCTGCCGAACTGATCGCCCTCGTCAACGCGTTGTGGGCCACGCGCGAGCAATCGTCGCTCGACGAACCCTTCCGCTTCTGCGACCACGTCGTGAGCGGCTACAACGCCGGCCGCTGCGCCGCGCGCGACGAGGAACTGCACGCCGCGCGCCGCGCGGCCACGCTCGACGCGCTCAGCGCCGCGTGGCCGCCAGCGCACGTCGAGGCGTTTGCCCGCCTGCGCGAGGCCGCGCACGAGTTCTTCTCGACGCGTGCCACCGAGGAAGTCGACATGACGGGCACGATGCGTGCGGCGCTGGCCTTCGACGAAGAGGCCACGCTGCACGACGCGTTCGTCGACGTCGTGCGCAAGGCTGCCGGCGGCGTCCTGCCGCCGCGCGCCGACCTCCGCAGGGCCGACGCGGCATTGAACCGGGCGTATCGCGAGGTGATGGGCGCGGAACTCGACCTGGGCACCGTCACGCACGACAGCATCCGGACGACGCAGCGCACGTGGCTGGCGTATCGCGACGCGTGGGGCACGTTTGGCGCGTTGCACTTTCCGCAGCGATCAACCGACGAGTGGAAGGCCTGGGCCACGACGGCGCGGACGCGGCAGTTGCGGGCGCTGATGCATCCCGAGGAGTGACGCGGCATCGGACACAGGCAGGCGGCGTGCCGCGTGCCACCGTCGCGACCACGGACGGGACCAGGCGTGCCGCCTGGGGCTCGAGGGCCGCTCGGCGCGTGCCCTGCCGCCGGAAAAGCGGCAACGGCAACGCCCCGCAGCGAGTGCGGCGATTCCGGGCCGCGATATTGGGCCATCCAGCGCCGGCGCGATTGGCACGACCCTCGCTCTGGCCGCCGCATGCCCCACGGCTGCACGCCGCGACGGCGGGTGATCAAGGCCCTCGCGGCCAGCGCGGGGCTTGCGCTCGCCGCGACGACCGCATCGGGGTGTACGCCGCCCGGAGTCGATGAGGGCGAGGGCGAGAACAAGGCCCCCACGGGCCCTCCAGGCCCCCCGGTCTCGCGCCCGCTCGCAGAGTTCCCCGCCGGCGTCCACATCACGGTGATGTTCGGTGACCATCCCGTCGAGGTCGTCAGGACCACCGACGGGGTCGTCGCGCGCTCACTGCTCTGCACGCACTGGGGATGCCTTGTGGCCTGGGTGCCGGCCGACGAACGCTATGCGTGCGCCTGCCACAAGGGGCTCTTCGACGCCCACGGCAACGTCATCGCCGGGCCGGCCATCAAGCCGATGCTCGAGGTGCCCGCCCGCATCGAAGGAGACCTCGTGGTCGTGGGTGCTCCACGATGAACCCCTGGCCGGGTCTAGACCTCGAGGTCCCACCAGGGCGTGCCGAGCACGGCGCGCTCGCGCGGTTGGGGGCGGGCGCCCAGGCGCTCGAGTTCGGCAACCACGAGGCGTGCCGCGGGTTCGACGGCGGCGCGCACCGCCGGGCTCAGGCCGACGTCGTAGCGGGCCGGTCCGGGAATGGCGCCGACGAGGATCACCTCGCGCGGGCCACGTTCCTCGAGCTCGAGCGAGAGCAGCGCGTCCTTGAGCCCGGGATCGTGCGGGCTGACGCGGGGCTGCAGCGGATTCGCCAGGATCTGCGCCTTGTCGTAGCGGCGGAGTTCACCGGCCGAGCCATCGGCGCGCACGGTGTCGGCGAGGATGACGGTCGCGGTGTCAGTCAGGTAGGGCAGGAGGTCGAGCCCCGGCGTACCGAGGTCTTCGAGGCTGACGCCGGGCGGGAACGTCCACAGCGACTCGAGCGCGTGGATCACCCACGGACCAAAGGCGTCGTCGCCGACCAGCACGTTGCCGAGCCCGATGACCCGAATCACGGTGTCCATGAGTGGCCAGCCTACACGAACCCCGGCGGGGTCACATCTTTCTTCATCACATTTCGCACGCTCTGGCCCCCTCACGCACTGCCGCCTCTCACCCCGGCCGGCCAGGGAGCCGTCGCGTGACCCCGGCGCGCGGCGTCATCGTCACCGGCGCCTCGGGATTCGTCGGCCGCCACCTGCTCGCCGCGCTCGCCGGCGAGTACCGCATCTTCGGCATCGCCCGTCGTTCGCAGCAGCGTAGCGGCGCGCCCGAGCATCCCAACATCTCGTGGTTCCAGGCCGATATCGGCGACCGGCAACAGCTCGAGCCCGTGTTTGCGCAGATCGAGGCGCTCGGCGGCGCCGAGTCGGTCATCCACCTCGCGGCGCACTACGACTTCACCGGCGACGAAGATCCCGAGTACTGGCGCACCAACGTCGCGGGACTTCGGCATGTCCTCGACCTGAGCGCCGAGATTGGCGTGCGGCGCTTCGTGTTCTCGAGCTCGGTTGCGGCCTGCGAGCTGCCGCCACGTGGAACGGCCCTCACCGAGCAGAGCCCGCCTGACGGTCACCACATCTACGCGCGGACGAAGCGCGCTGGCGAAGAGATGCTCCGCGAGTACGCGCCGCGGATGCACCCGGTGATCGTGCGCTTCGCCGCGCTGTTCTCGGACTGGTGCGAGTACCCGCCCCTGTTCATGTTCCTGCACACGTGGCTGGGCACCACGTGGAACCGCCGCGTGCTTGGTGGGCGGGGCGAATCGGCGATCCCGTACCTCCACGTCAACGACATCGTCGTGTTCCTGACCAGGGTGCTCGTGCGGTTCGACCAGCTTGCGCCGTGCGAGGTGCTCGTCGCGAGCCCGGATCGTGCGGTGTCGCACAACGAGCTGTTCGAGGCCGCCACGCTCGCCTACGGCGGCGCGCGGCAGCGCCCCGTCCACATGCCGCGTCTGTTGTGCCGCCCGGGCATCATCGTGCGCGACCTCGCGGGACGGCTGATGGGCGAGCGTCCGTTCGAGCGTGCCTGGATGGCCGACTACATCGACACGGTGATGGCCATCGACGCGAGCCAGACGCGCAGGCGCCTCGACTGGGCGCCACGTCCGCGCCTCGAGATGCTGCGACGTCTGCCGTTCCTCATCGAGAACCTCAAGGCCGACCCCACCGAGTGGAACCTGCGCAACCGCGCCGCGATGAAGGAAGTCACGATTCCGATCAACCTCCGCGTGCACTGGCTGCTCGAGCGGCACCAGGAGGAGATCATCCGCGAGTTCACCCGGTTGCTCACCGGGACCGGGAAGGCGCGCTTCGCCCGCTACCAGTTGCTCACCGAAGACGAGCACGAGTGGAACCACCGCCTCGTCTTGCGGCACCTGTTCAACGCGGTGCGCACGAAAGACCGCGGCATCTTCATGGCCTATTGCCGCGACCTGGCCGCGCAGCGCCTCGAACAGGGCTACCGCGCCAACGAACTGTGCGGGGCGCTCGAAGGGCTCAATCTGGTGTGCTGGCGTGTGCTGCGCCGCGATCCAGAGTCGAAGGGGATGCGGCAGGCCATCCACGACTACGTGACCTCGACGCTGCGCTCCGGGTGCGACCAGGCGCAGGACGTGTACGAGCTGGCCGAGATGACGGGCGGGCCACCGCAGGCGTGAGCTGCGCCGCGGTGGGCAGGGTGCCTACCGGCGCTGTGCCAGGCGCCAGACGACGAGGCCCATGAGACCGTCGCCGAGCGCTGCCGCGCCCACGGCCCACGGACCACCGTCGATGAACAGGGTCGCGCTCAGCGAGACCACGGCGATCAGCTTGGCGGTGAGCAGGATGCTGACGCCGCGATAGCGGACGTACTCGATGAGGTACGCCGCCGCGATGGCGAAGTGGAAGACGCCGAACTGCCGCACGAAGAACGCTGGCGTCACCGTGCCCCAGCCGCCGAGGGCCGTGCCCCAGTCGCCGGCCACGAGCAGCACCAGCCCCACGCCGACGCTGTGGGCAGCCACGAGCACGACCGCCCACCTCAGCAGGCGGTCGTTCCCGGGGAGTGGTGCTGGGGCTGCGGACACGTCACAGGGCCTTCACGGTCGCGATCTCGCGCCCCTCGACGTCGAGCGTGTGGATCGCGCACGCGATGCAGG
>JAEUQQ010000164.1 GCA_016789685.1 Acidobacteriota bacterium
GCGGATCTCGACGACCTGCCCATCCCGATGCACCACCTGCTGCCGCTCGAGAAGTACCTGATGCCGCTCATCAAGGGCCCGTTCACGTTCATCGTGACGAGCCGCGGGTGCCCGGCGGGCTGCACGTACTGCATCAAGCACGTCTCGTACGGGCCGACGATGCGGTTGCGGTCGCCCAAGAAGCTGGTCGAGGAGATCGCGCTGCTGGTGAAGCTCGGCGTGTCGAACATCCACATGTATGCCGACCTGTTCACGGTCAACCGCGACCAGGTGGTGGGCCTGTGCCAGGAGCTGATTGCGTCGGGCCTCAAGGTCAAGTGGACGTGCAATTCGCGCGTCGACTTCGTCGACCAGGAGATGCTCGACCTGATGGCGAAGGCGGGCTGCTACTACATCGCGTGGGGGCTCGAGTCGGGCAACAAGGAACTGCTGGCGCATGCGCGCAAGGGGGTCGATCCCGAGCGGGCGAAGCAGTCGCTGGCGTGGGCCAAGAAGGCGGGCATCGCCAACTGGGGCTACTTCATCATCGGCCTGCCGGGCGAGACGGTCGACACGATCAAGCAGACGATTGCGTTTGCCAAGGCGCTGCCGCTCGACATCGCGTTGTTCCACATCGCGGCGCCGTATCCGGGCACGCCGTTCTTCAACGAGGTGGTGAAGAACAAGTGGTTCCGCCCGGGCACGCGGTGGGAAGAGGTCGACATGGACGAGTCGACGGTGCTCGACTATCCGAACCTCAAGGCCGAGGAGCTGGAGTACTGGCAGAAGCGCGCGTTCCGCGAGTGGGCCTTCAGGCCGGGGCCGATCCTGACGTATCTCAAGATGCTGACGTCAGACATCCGCACGCTGAAGTCGGCCTTCGACGTGGGCCTGCAGCACCTGGGCTGGACGGGCCGCAAGGCTGCCGGGGCGCCTCCGCAGACACTGACGGCCAACCGCTAACCGCGATCCGCGAACCGCGAACCGCAATGTCGGGCAGGGGCCACGATGCAGGTCGTGGCCCTTGCTGTGTACGGGGTGTCGCGCAGTGGCGCGTCACAGGTGTCGCGCGGTGGCGCGTCACAGGTGTCGCGCAGTGGCGGCGTGCGTCGCCGTCTCTCGCGGGCTGCGGGCTCCCCGTGCATCTCTGAGGACGCTGTACAACCAGCCCGCATCCCGCAAGACACGGCGCCGGGCGTGGCCGCCGCGGTTCGAGTGTCGCGCTGCGGCGGCTGGCGTCGCCGCGTCTCGCTTCCTGCGGGCTCCCCGTGCATCCCCGAGGATCCTGTACACCCAGCCCGCATCCAGCGAGACGTGGCGCCGCTGTCGCCGCCGTACCGGCGCTGGCGCCGGCGAGCCTCGACACGCGCCGAACAGGCCGGTGGGCAGGTGTGGACGCGCCCCTGCGCAGCAGGCGACGCACGGATCCGGAATCCGCCACGCAACGGCCGATCACGCCGCGTTCCCTCGCGGCGTACGGGCAGCACCGTGGAGTGGTGGATTCCCGCCTGCGGAGCCCGGGGCGCGGGAGCACCTGCCCACCGGACACCGGCGCCGCAGCGCGACAGGGCAGCAGGGCAGCAAGGCCACCGGGCAACACAGTGCGCAGTGCGACGCCGATCAGCGTCAGGCGCGCGACTGGGCGGCGGCTACAGCTTCTCGATCTTCACGGCGACGTCTGACGACAGGGGCGCCGCCAGGCTCACGGTCATCGCGCCGCCGGGGTGGTTGACCTGCGAGGTGCTCAGCACGGTGCCCGCGCGCGTGTCCCACCACTCGATGCGATACACGCCCGACACCAGCGACGGGCCCGTGAACGTGCCCGTGAACGGCGTCGGCGAGATGCCGTCGCGCGCGATGCGCGCCCACGTCGCATCGCGATGCTCGAGCCAGGCCAGCAGGCGGCCCTGGTCGGCGCTGCGCAGCGCCAGCACCCGCAGCCGCGCGTCGCTCACCGTGATGCCGCTGCCGCCAACGTCGCTCGTCGCAAACGTCGTCCAGCCCGATCGGCTGTACCGCTCGCCCTCGAAGAACGCCCGCAGCGCCCTCGTCGATGCGGCCTTCGGCACGCTGTACCAGTCGATGGGGCCCGCAAACACCGGTGAAAACGCGCCGGCCCACACGAATGCATGCCGCGTGTTGGCGCCGCCCACGCCCTGCGTCGCCACCGGGTCGGCCACGTCCCACACGGTGAGCGTGCCGATCTCGCCCCAGATGAACGGCATCCGCGCCGCCCCAGCCGGCCAGCGC
The DNA here is from genome assembly GCA_016789685.1 of Acidobacteriota bacterium. Lineage (GTDB taxonomy): Bacteria > Acidobacteriota > Vicinamibacteria > Vicinamibacterales > JAFNAJ01 > JAEUQQ01. Next base: position 2,230 of record JAEUQQ010000164.1, read on the forward strand.
TGCACCAGGTCATTGGCATTCTGGTACACGAACATCGTCGCGTCGTTCGTCCAGCTCGCCGGGTGCCGCTGCAGCGCCGTCGTGATGTAGTCGTGGTAGTTCGCGAGCCCGAAGGGGAGCGACGTCCAGAACAGCGGGCTGTACGCCTGGCTGCCCTGCGAGGTCGTGATCAGGTGATCGAACGGATCCGTCGCCGCGATGAACGGCACCACCTGCTGGTAGAACTGGAAGACGACCACGTCGGGTTCCGTGCCGCTCACCGGGATGTTGCCGTGCTCGTTCCACAACTCCCACGCCAGCAGCGACGGCGAGGCGCCCCAGCGCGCGATGCGGTACCGCAGGTTGCGCTTCCAGTAGCCGACGTGACGCTCGTCGAGCCACGACACCTTGTAGCCGTTGGCCGTCGCGTAGTTGTCGCCCCAGATCGTCGCGTCCCACGTCCAGTACACGTCGCCGTGCATGCACAACTGCACCGCGATGCCGTGCGTCGCCGCCGCGTCGAGAATCGCGTCGAGCTTCGCCGCCGCCCACTGGTTGATCCACGTGCCCTTCGGCACCGAACGGTTCACCGCCGGGTCCTCGGGATCGTTGCCCCGATCCGCCCGCGGGAAGTGGCGCTCGAAATCCGGATCGCTCAGCACGTTGACCGTCGAACCCGCCGCCACCAGCGTCACGGCGTCGAACCAGGCCGTGCCCCGCGCCGCCACGCCGCCGACAAACACCCCCAGCGATCGTTCGCTCGCCCCCGTCGTCATCGTCACCGACACCGGCGCCCAGTCGCCCGTGCCCGTGCGCGCCGTCGAGCGCGCCGGGCCCGGTGACAGGTGCGACGAGGCGCCGAGCGAGATCACCGCGCCCGTGCCCGACACCGCCTCGGTGCGCACCAGCGCCGTGAGCGTGTACGACGTGTTGGGCAACACCGCCACGCGCTGGTAGTAGCCCTCGGTCACCGCCGACGTCGGCGACGCGAAGCGCGCCGCCCGACGCCCGCGATACGGCTGCGCCAGCTCGATGCCGAGCGCCTGCGTGAACTGCGACCAGCGCGGCTCCCAGACCGCGTCAGAGCCCTCGATCGAGAGGTTGTAGCCGTCGTTCTGGTCCCAGATGCGCGTCAGGTTGACGCCGTTGGCCGCGTCTGACGCAAACGCCTCGTCGTACGACAACGTCAGGCGCTTGATGTCGGGCGTCCACTGGCGGCCCTCGCCGATGGGGAGGAAGTCGTCGCCGTTCTCGTAGGTCAGGAACCGCGGGTCGGCCGCGTTGACGCGGACCAGGCCGCGTCCGCCGCTGCCCGAGACCACCACCTGGAACTCGGGCGACGTCGCCGTGCCGCCCTGGTCGGTGACCGCGACGCGCACGTGATACAGCCCCGTCTCGCGCGGCAGGAAACGCACCGTCCAGGCCCCGTGGTCGGCCACGCCCCAGGCTTCGCCCGTGGCCCCCACCGCCTCGCGCCGGTAGGGCACGTACCAGAACGCCGGCACCGTGAACACCGCGCCGCTCGGGGCCGTGACCGTCGCATCGACCGTGATGCCCGTCGGGTCACCGTAGCCATCGGCGACGGGAGAGAACGGGTAGTAGAGCAGGGCGGCGCCCGACTCGACCGCAACCCGGAGTTCGACCGGGCGGTACTGCGTCGGCGACGTCGTCACCTGCGTGATCGTCGTGATGACGGGCTCGGCCCCCGCATCGACGACCCGCACGCGCTCGGGCGGCAGCGGAACCGTCTGGGCCAGCGCGCTGCCCGCGAGCACGCACGGGACGAAGAGCAGCACGAGCGATGGTGCGAGGGCCCGGCGCATGAGGATCACTCCCTGGCGGTGTAGTAGCTCGCGTACGACGCGTTGTAGTAGCGCCCGTAGTAGCTCGCGTGGCGCACGAGTTCGGCCTGGTTGAGCACCGCGCCGATCACGTTGCGGTTGGCCTGCTTGAGCATGTCGATCGCGTCGCGCGCCGTGTCGCGGCGCGTCATCTCGGCGCCGACGACGAAGACGATGCCGCTGGCTTCCTGCGCGAGGATCAGGGCGTCAGACACCACCCTGACCGGCGGCGAGTCGACGATGATCCAGTCGAAGTCGCCCGCGACGGCGTCGAGCAGCCTGCGGAAGCGGCCCTGCGCGAACAGCTCGGTCGGGTTTGGCGGCTGCGGGCCTGCCGGCAGCACCGACACGCCCTGCAGCGTGGTCTTGGCGAGGGCCGCGCGGGGATCGAAGCGGCCGACCAGCGCGCTCGACAGGCCCGGCTCGCGCTTCGCGTCGAGCGCGTGGTGCACGCGCGGGCGCCGCATGTCGGCGTCGATGATCAGGACGCGTTCATCGGCCGCGCCGAGCGCCGCCGCGATGTTCGACGCCACCACCGTCTTGCCCTCGCGCGGCGCCGTGCTCGTCACCAGCAGCACGCGCG
>JAEUQQ010000202.1 GCA_016789685.1 Acidobacteriota bacterium
CGCGACCAGCAGCGCCACCACGGCCGCCAGGGCGCCTGCCGCCGCACGTCCGATGCTCACGCGTGCCCGCCCGCCGCCTGTGTTCGCGGATCGCACCGCAGGGCGAGGATGTCGGCGAGCGTCAGGATGGCCAGCGTCGCCGCCGCCGACGCCATGACGCCGCCAAGCGCCAGGGGCACATCGCGCGCGAGCATCGCGTCGAGCATCATCGCGCCGAGTCCCGGGATGCCGAACAGCGTCTCGACGACGAGTCCGGCCGACAGTAGCGTGCCGAATCCCACGGCCGCCACCGCAAGCAGCGGGGCGGCGCTCGCGCGCACGGCATGGCGCCACAGCCGGCGCCGGTGGGGGACGCCGCGCGCACGCAGGCCCAGCATCCATGGCTCGCCGAGCCGGGCGTGCAGGGCGACATGCAGGTGCTGCCACGCGGTGGGCAGATGGACCATGGCGAGGACGAGGCTGCCGCCCAGCATGCCGGCCGAGGTGACCTGGCCGCCGAGGCCCCACGTCCAGCCGGCGCCGGCCAGGATGGTGAGGACGGCGATCGCGATCACCACGTCGGGAATGGCCTGGAGCGCGGCCATGCCGACGCCGATGAGGGGGCCCAGGGCCGGCAGCCGCCCCGCGACCTGCGACAGCACCGCCGCTGCGGCGAGCAACCAGGCGAGGCCCAGGGCGGTGACGGTGAGGGTCAGCGACCTCCGCAGGCGCGGCAGCACGAGCGGCGCCACGGGCTGGTGGTGCAGCGTCGAGTCACCGAGGTCGAGCCGGGCGAGTCGCGCCAGTGCGTCCGCGATGCGATCGCGCGGCGTGTCGCTGAGGCCCCGGGCCGCCCGCACGGCCTCGACTCCTGCGCGCGAGGCCTGGCCGGTCAGGGCGAGGTCGGCGAGGGGGTCGCCGGGCGCGGCGCCGATCGCCAGGGCACCGGCCACCGACACCGCCACGAACAGCGCCAGCCGGCGCAGACACAGTCGAGCGACCTGGCGCCACATCCCGGCCACGCGGCGCGATCAGCCGAGCAGGGCCTTGGCGATCGTGGTGAGCTGCATGTTCGTCGTGCCCTCGTAGATCTGCCCGATCTTCGCGTCGCGGTACAGCTTCTCGACCGGGTAGTCCTTGGTGAACCCATAGCCGCCGAAGAGGTTCACGGCCATCGATGCGCAGCGTTCGGCGACCTCCGAGGCGAGCAGCTTGCACATGGCCGCCTCGGTGAGGAACGGCTTGCCGGCATCGCGCAGGCGCGCCGCGTTGTAGACCGTCAGGCGCGCCGTTTCGACATCGATGGCCATCCGCGCCACCTGGTGCTGCACCGCCTGGAACTCGGCGATGGCCTTCCCGAACTGCCGGCGCTCCTTCGTGTAGCGGATCGCGTGGTCGAGCGCCGCCTGCGCCAGGCCGAGCATCTGCGCCCCGATGCCGATACGGCCCTCGTTGAGCGTCTCGATGGCGACCTTGTAACCCTTGCCGACCTCGCCGAGCACGTTGGCCCGGGGCACACGGCAGCCGTCGAACAGCAGTTCGCACGTGCTGCTCGCGCGGATGCCGAGCTTGTCTTCCTTCTTGCCGACCGTGAAGCCGGGCATGTCGCGTTCGACCAGGAAGGCGGTGATGCCCTTGTAGCCGGCCTCGGGCTTCACGGTGGCGAGCACGATGAACAGGTTGGCCTCGTTGCCGTTCGTGATCCAGAGCTTCTGCCCGGTCAGGACGTAGTCGTCGCCGTCGGCGACGGCGCGCGTCTGCAGCGCGAACGCGTCGGAGCCCGACCCCGCTTCTGACAGGGCGTAGGCGCCGACCCACGACGCCGCCAGCCTGGGCAGGTAGCGCTGCTTCTGCGCCTCGGTGGCCCACCGCAGCACTGCGTTGATGCAGAGCGTGTTCTGCACGTCGACCAGGACGCCGACCGACGCATCGACCCTCGAGAGGGCTTCGACGCCGACGATCGAATGGAAGAACGTGCCGCCGGCCCCGCCGTAGGCCTCGGGGATCTCGATCCCCATCACGCCGAGGTCGAACAACTGCGTGATGAGCGATGCCGGGATCTTCGCGTGCTCGTCCATCTCGCGCACGTGCGGCCTGATCTGCGCCTCGGCGAACTCGCGGACGCTGTCGCGGAAGATCGCCTCGTCTTCGGCGAGCACGGTGAGGGGAGGCATGGCGAGGGCAGCCTGTTCAGCCACGGGACCAACTCCTTCGACGCGCACGGCGTCTGAGATGACAAGGGCGCGGCCAGCCGCGCGACAGGAAATGACGCCGAAATGCTAGCACCAATCCCGATCGGGCCGGATCGGGGCGGGTGCTATCATCCGGAGGTCGAACACCACAACGTGCCGCGTGCACGAGGACGCCATATGGATGTCTGCTTGACCCGGCCGGCCCGGCCGGAGATGCCTGGTCGGAAGTCCACCTGGACCCGCCGCCTGACGGGCGGCGCCGTCGCGCTCGCGGCGACGGTCATCCTTGGCGCCGGCGCGTCGATCCGCGCCCAGCAGCCACCGTCACCGCCGTCCTCCCAGCCTCCACCGGCCTCAGGGGCACCGGCCGCGCCGGACGCGCCAGCCGGACAGCCGGTGTTTCGCACGGGGATCAACTTCGTCCGTGTCGACGTCATTGTCTCCGACAAGCAGGGGCGACCGGTCGCCGACCTGTCGAAGGGCGACTTCGAGATCCTCGAAGACAACAGGCCGCAGGTCGTCCAGACGTTCAAGCTCGTCACCCTCGACGGCAATCCCCGCCCGGGTGAGGACGCGCCGCGGGCCATCCGATCGGACTTCGACGAGGAGACCGAGGCACAACGCGAAGACGTCCGCATCTTCGTGTTCGTGCTCGACGACTACCACGTCCGCCGATCGACGTCGATGGCCGTGCGCCAGCCCCTGATCAACTTCATCCGCACGCAGGTCGGCCCGATGGACCTGCTGGGCGTGATGTACCCGTTGACGCCGGTGACCGACATGCGCCTCACGCGCAATCACGAGGGCATCATCCGCGTCATCGAGAAGTTCGAGGGGCGGAAGTTCGACTACCGGCCGCGCAACGAGTTCGAAGAGCAGTACTCGCAGTATCCCGTCGAGATCGTCGAACGCGTGCGCAACCAGGTGTCGCTGTCGGCGGTCGAGGGGCTGGCGGTGCGCCTCGGCGGGCTGCGCGAAGGCCGGAAGTCGATCGTGCTGGTGAGCGAGGGCTACTCGAACTACGTGCCACCGCAGTTGCGCGATTCCAACGCCGAGATCGGTGGCGGCATCGGCAACCCGAACCGGCGCAACCCGTTTGCCGGCGAGAACAGCCAGGCCGAGGATCGGGCCCGATTCTTCTCTGACATCGACCTGCAGAGCGAGATGCGCGACGTGTACGCCGCCTGCAATCGCGCCAACGCGTCCATCTATACGCTCGACCCGCGCGGGCTCGCCGTGTTCGAGTTCGACATCGACCAGGGCATCGGCTTCAAGCAGGACTCGCAGTCGCTGAACGCCACCCAGGATTCGCTCCGCGTGCTCGCCGACGAAACCGACGGCCGCGCCATCGTCAACCGGAACGACCTCGACGGTGGCCTCAAGCAGGTCGTGCGTGACGCGAGCGCCTACTACCTGGTGGGCTACGATTCGTCGCAGGCGCCGAGCGACGGCAAGTTCCACGAAATCAAGGTCCGCGTGAAGCGCCCCGGGGTGCAGGTGCGCGCGCGGAAGGGGTACTGGGCCCTGACCGCCGAAGAGGCGACGCGCGCGGTCGCGCCGCCCGCGCCCGGGCCCGAGCGCGGCATCACCGAGGCACTGGCGGCCGTCAGTTCGGCCAATCGTGCGCGCGCCATCCGCACGTGGGTCGGGATGGGGCCGGCCTCCAGCGGCCGGACGCGCGTGACCTTCGTCTGGGAGCCCGCGGCAACCGTGCCCGGTGACCGACGCGAGGTGCCGGCCCGCGTGTCGCTGATTGCGGCCGGCGGCGATGGGCAGCCGTACTTTCGCGGCAAGGTGCCTGGCGAGGCCGGCGAGGCGCCCGTGTCGCGCGCGGCCTTCGACGCGGTGCCCGGCAAGCTGCAGTTGCGCCTGTCGATCGAGGGCACGTCGGGGCAGATGATCGATTCCGACGTCCTCGACCTCGTCGTGCCTGACTTCACCACGCCGCAGATCGCCCTGACGAGCCTGGCCGTGCATCGGGCGCGCACCGCGCGCGAGTTCCAGCAGATCGTGGCCGATCCCGCGGCCGTGCCGTTTGCCGGCCGCGAATTCAGGCGTACCGACCGCCTGTTGATCCGCTTCGGGGCCAGGGCGCCGGGCGAGGCCCCCGTGTCGCCGGTGGCGACGCTCCTGAACCGCGCCGGCCAGAAGATGGTCGACCTGCCGGTCAAGGCGCCAGCCGACGCCGGGGCCCCGTTCCAGGTCGACCTGCCGCTGTCGAGCCTGCCCAGCGGCGAGTATGTGATCGAGGTCAAGGCCGGCGACGCGGGCAGCGAGGTCAAGCAGTTCCTCGGGGTGAAAGTCATCTCGTAGCCCGGCCGCCGCTCGCTGCGCCAGTACACCGACCCCTCAGGCGTGACCCTGTCGCGCCTCGGGCTGGTCAACGCCCGGCCGAAGGCGGATATAATGCGCCCTTATGGCAAGCGTGTTGAATTCCTCCACGCCCGGCGAGGGCGCGACGAAGGTGCGTGCCGCCGCGGGCCGTGAGGGCGATTTCACGACGATCTCGGGCCGTCCCATCGAGCGGCTCTACACGCAGCAGCACCTCCCGGGGTTCGACTACGCCACCGAACTGGGCGATCCCGGCGCCTTCCCGTACACGCGCGGCATCCACCCGAGCGGCTACCGGGGCAAGCTCTGGACGATGCGGCAGTTCGCGGGGTTCGGCACGCCCGAAGAGACGAACCAGCGCTACCGCGAGCTGCTCGCGGCCGGGGGCACCGGCCTCAGCGTGGCGTTCGACCTGCCGACGCTGATGGGTCGGGATCCCGACCACGAGCTGTCGCTGGGCGAGGTGGGGAAGTGCGGCGTGAGCATCGCGTCGCTGGCCGACATGGAGCGGCTGTTCGACGGGATTCCGCTGGCCGACGTGACGACGTCGATGACGATCAACTCGCCGGCGCCGATGATCTTCGCGATGTACCTGGTCGTGGCCGAGAAGCAGGGCGCCGACTGGCAGACGCTGTCGGGCACGATCCAGAACGACATCCTCAAGGAGTTCATCGCGCAGAAGGAATACATCTACCCGCCGCGCCCGTCGATGCGGCTCATCACCGACATCTTCGGGTTCTGCGCGAAGGAAGTCCCGAAGTGGAACACCATCTCGGTCAGCGGCTATCACATCCGCGAGGCCGGGGCGACGTCGCTGCAGGAACTCGCGTTCACGCTGCGCGACGGCATCGAGTACGTGCAGTACGGGATCGACGCCGGGCTCGATGTCGACGAGTTCGCGCCGCGCATCTCGTTCTTCTTCAACTCGCACAGCGACTTCTTCGAGGAGATCGCGAAGTTCCGCGCCGCGCGCCGGCTGTGGGCCGAGGTCATGCGCGACCGGTTCGGCGCGAAGGACGAGCGGTCGTGGAAGCTGCGGTTCCACACGCAGACCGCCGGCGTCTCGCTCACCGCGCAGCAGCCCTACAACAACGTCGTGCGCACGGCCCTGCAGGCCCTCGCGGCGGTGCTCGGCGGCACGAACTCGCTGCACACGAACTCTCTCGACGAGGCCCTGGCGCTGCCGACGAAGGAGGCCGTCACGATCGCGCTGCGGACGCAGCAGATCATCGCGCACGAGAGTGGCGTGACGCATGCGGTGGATCCCCTCGGGGGCTCGTACTTCGTCGAGGCCCTTACGCGCGAGATGTACGACGGGGCCCGGCAGTACTTCGACACGATCGACCGGATGGGCGGCATGGTGGCCGCCATCGAGCACGGGTTCCCGCAGAAGGAAATCGCCGAGAGCAGCTACCAGTTCCAGCGGGCCGTCGAGGCGAAGCGCAAGACGATCGTGGGTGTCAACGACTTCGTCATCGACGACGAGCCGCCGTTCCCGATCCTGTACATCGACGACACCGCGTCAGCGACGCAGATCGGGCGCCTCAACGCGCTCAAGGCCTCGCGCGACAACGCGGCGGTCGCCGGGGCGCTCGCGCGCCTGCGCGACACGGCGCGCGCCGACGGCAATACCATGTATCCGCTGCTCGACTGTGTGCGCGCCTATGCCACGGTCGGCGAGATGTGCGACGCCCTGCGGCAGGTCTGGGGCGAGTACGAAGAAGTTCCCATCGTCTGAGCGCCATGAACCGAATCCGCGTCGTCATCGCCAAGCCGGGCCTCGATGGTCACGATCGAGGCGCCAAGGTCATCGCCCGCGCGCTGCGGGACGCCGGCATGGAAGTCATCTACACCGGCCTGCGCCAGACCCCCGAGATGATCGTGGCGTCGGCGCTCCAGGAAGACGCCGACGTCATCGGCCTGTCGATCCTGAGCGGCGCGCACAACCACATCTGCCCCAAGGTGCTCGACCTGCTCCGCGAGAAGGGCCTCGACGACGTGGTCGTCCTCGTGGGCGGGATCATTCCCGACGTCGATATCCCGAAGCTCGAGGCGATCGGCGTCAAGGGCGTCTTCCTGCCAGGCACCCCGATGCAGGAGATCGTCGAGTTCATCCAGCGCGAGGTGAGGCCGCGGGTCGAGACGGCCTGACCTCGCCCATTTGACGGGATCCAGCGTCCCGGCTACTGTGTCGCCCATGCCTCCGAAGATCCTGCTCGCGGACGACTCCGTCACCGTCCAGAAGGTCATCGAACTCACGTTCCACGATGAAGGCATGGAGGTCGTCGCCGTCGGCGACGGCCAGAAGGCGATCGACTGCCTGGAGCGCGAGCGGCCAGACATCGTGCTGGCCGACGTGAGCATGCCCGAACGCGACGGCTACGCCGTGGCGGCGCACGTCAAGGCCACGCCGTCACTGGCGCACATTCCCGTCGTGCTCATGACCGGGGCCTTCGAGCAGATCGACGACGCGCGTGCCCGTGAAGTCGGGTGCAACGGCGTGCTGAACAAGCCGTTCGAGCCCCAGATGGTCATCGCCCTCGTCCGACAGCTGCTGGCGGGCGAGCCGGTGCCCGCGAGCCCTCCGCCCGCCGCCGCCGCGGTTGCGGGCGGGTTCCCCTTCGACGCTGGCGTGACGCCGGCGCCGCCGCGCACGCTCGACGACTACTTCGATCGGCTCGACGAAGCCCTCGCCGCCCGGGTGAGTGCGCCACCGCCGCCCCGGGCCGAACAGACCGACGAGCCCATCGAGGCGTCCGTGCCCGCGGCGCCGCCGGCTACCTCGCTGGCAGACGCCTTCGATGCCCTGCTCGCCGACGAACTGGGCGAGCGTCCGCTGCCCGCATCATGGAATGCGGTCGCGGTGGCTCACCCCCACGGCGACCCCGCGCCGGCGGCGCCCGCGCCCCTCAGCCTGTCGGACGACCAGGTCGATGCCATCGCGCGCCGGGTGGTCGAGCGGTTGACCGACGCGGTCATCCGCGAAGTGGCCGACGCCCGGGTGCTCGAGGTGGCCGAGCGCGTGGTCCGCGACGAGATCGATCGCGTCAAGGCCCAGGCCTGAGACACGACGTTCGCCAACGGAAGGGTTGCGCTCGGTCGGGCCGAGTCGGTACGATGGCCCGCTATGCCTGACGCCCCGGCCCGCCCCGTCTCCGTTCCCGACAAACCCGCGCTCGAAGGCCTCGAGCAGAAGTGGACCGACCGCTGGGACGCGGCTGGCACGTACCGGTTCGACCGGACGCGCCCCCGGGCCGAGGTGTTTGCCATCGACACGCCGCCGCCCACGGTGAGCGGGTCGCTGCACGTCGGGCACGTGTTCTCGTACACGCACACGGACGTCATCGCCCGCTTCCAGCGGATGCTGGGCAAGTCGGTGTTCTACCCGATGGGGTGGGACGACAACGGGTTGCCGACCGAGCGCCGCGTGCAGAACTTCTTCGGCGTGCGGTGCGATCCGTCGTTGCCCTACGACCCGGACTTCACGCCGCCCGCGAAGCCCGACAAGCAACCGATCGCGATCTCGCGGCCGAACTTCATCGAGCTGTGCCTCAAGCTGACCCTCGAGGACGAGAAGGCTTTCGAGCACCTGTGGCGCTACCTCGGGTTGTCGGTCGACTGGTCGATGACGTACGCCACGATCGGGACGGACGCCCAGCGCGTGTCACAGCTGGCGTTCGTGCGCCTGCTGGCGCGCGGCCAGGCCTACCAGCTCGAGGCGCCGACGCTGTGGGACGTCGACTTCAAGACGGCCGTTGCGCAGGCGGAACTCGAAGACCGCGAGACGCCCGGCGCGTACCACAAGATCCAGTTCGCGCGCGGCGACGGCCAGGGCGTGATCGAGATCGACACGACCCGGCCCGAACTGATTCCGGCGTGCGTGGCCCTCGTGGCGCATCCCGACGACGAGCGCTACACGCCGCTGTTCGGCACCCACGTGGTCACGCCGCTGTTCGGCGTCCGCGTGCCGATCCTGGCGCACGCCCTCGCGGAGCCCGAGAAGGGGACCGGCATCGCGATGATCTGCACGTTCGGCGACACGACCGACGTGACGTGGTGGCGCGAACTCAGCCTGCCGGTGCGCGCGGTCATCCAGGCCAACGGCACCTTCCGCCCGATTACCTGGGGCGGTCCCGGCTGGGAGTCGGACGCCCCCGAGGCCGCGCAGGCGTTCTACGACTCGATGACGAACCTGTCGGCCACGAAGGCACGCGCGCGCGTCGTCGAGGGACTCCGCGAGGCCGGGGCGATGATCGGCGAGCCGCGGCCGATCACCCACGCGGTGAAGTTCTTCGAGAAGGGTGACCGGCCGCTCGAGATCATCACGAGCCGTCAGTGGTTCATCCACACGCTGGCCCACCGCGACAAGCTCATCGAACGCGGGCGCCAGATGGACTGGCATCCCGCCCACATGCGGCATCGCTACGAGAACTGGATCACGGGTCTCAACGGCGACTGGTGCGTCAGCCGCCAGCGGTTCTTCGGCGTGCCGATCCCGATCTGGTACCCGCTCGACGCGCACGGCCAGCCCGACTTCTCGCGCCCGCTCGTGCCGGCTGAAGCGCGGCTGCCGATCGATCCCTCGACCGACGTGCCCGAAGGGTACGCGCCCGAACAGCGCGACCAGCCGGGGGGCTTCACGGCTGACCTCGATGTCATGGACACCTGGGCGACGTCATCGTTGTCACCGCAGGTGGCCGCCGCGTGGGAACGCGATCCCGACCTGTTTGCCCGCGTGTTCCCGATGGACCTGCGCCCGCAGGCGCACGACATCATCCGCACGTGGCTGTTCTACACGGTGCTGCGCGCCGAACTCGGGCACGACTCGCTGCCGTGGACCAACGCGGCGATCTCGGGCTGGGTGCTCGATCCCGACCGCAAGAAGATGTCGAAGTCGAAGGGCAACGTGGTCACGCCGATGGGCCTGCTCGAAGAGCACGGGTCCGATGCCGTCCGGTACTGGGCGGCGAGCGGGCGTCCCGGGGCCGACACGGCCTTCGACACGGGGCAGATGCGCGTCGGCCGGCGCCTCGCGATCAAGATCCTCAACGCGTCGAAGTTCGCGCTGGCCAACACCGAGCCGCGCGGACCCGTGACGCACGCGGCCGATCGCGGGCTGCTCACGCGCCTCGCACAACTGATCGACGAGACCACCGCCGACCTGGCCGAGTACAACTACACGAAGGCGCTGGAGCGGACCGAGTCGTTCTTCTGGGCCTTCTGCGACCACTACCTCGAACTGGTCAAGGCGCGGCGCTACGGCGATCATGGCGACGAGGGGGCCGCGTCGGCCAACACCGCGATGCAGGTGACGCTCGACGTCCTGCTCCGCCTGTTCGCGCCCTACCTGCCGTTTGTCACCGAAGACGTCTGGTCGTGGTGGCGCGAGGGGTCGGTGCACCAGGCGCCGTGGCCGGTGTCTGACGACATCGTGCCGTTGCTCGGCGTGCGCGACGCCGAGGCCGAGCGGGCCCTGGGGCTGGCGACCGACATCCTGGGCGAGATCCGGAAGAAGAAATCCGAAGGCCAGAAGTCGATGCGGACGCCCGTCATTCGCGTCGCGATCACGTTGCCCGACGACATGCGCGCGCTCCTGGCGTCGGTCAGCCTCGATGTCAGCGCCTCGGGCCTGGTGCAGGCCTGGGACGTGACCCCGGGCGACACCCTCGCGGTTACGGCCGTGGAACTCGGTGAGCCACCGGCCAAGGGGCCTGCTGCGTGAGTGCGGTGACGCCGCTCGATCCCGGCGTCTGCCGCGAACACGTGCGGCGAGCGCTGGCCGAGGATCTCGGCTGGGGCGATGTCACCACCGACGCGCTGGTCGGCGGTGCCCGTCGGGCGCGGGCGCGCCTCATCGCGAGCCGGTCGACGGTCGTCGCGGGCGTGGCCCTGGCCGAAGAGGCGTTTCGCCAGCTCGACCCGCTGGCCTCGATCGTCCTGGGCGTCGAGGACGGCGCGTCGCTCGACGAGGGCGGGCTGGTGCTCGAGGTCAGCGGCAACGCCGGGGCCATGCTCACCGCCGAACGCACCGCGCGCAACTTCATCGCGCGGCTGAGCGGTATCGCGACGGTCACGCAGCGCTGCGTGGCGGCCGCGCGCGGGTGTGTCGTTCGGTCGTCGCGCGACACGACCCCGGGGTTCAGGCTGCTCGAACACTACGCGGTCCGCGTCGGCGGTGGTGCGCCGTATCGCGCCTCGCTCGATGCCGGTGTGGTCGCGACCGCCCAGCACCTGCGGTTTGCGCCCGACCTGGCCTCGGGGGTGCGACAGGTGCTCGCGCTGCAGGTTGACCAGCCGATGTCGATCGAAGTCCGCGATGCGACCGAGATCGACGTGGCGCTCGAGGCCGGCGCCCGCCGGCTGATTTTCGGACCGTCCTGGGGCGCGCGCCTCGCCGAGGGCATCGCCCACGCGGCCGGCCGCGCAACGCTCGACGTCGTCCTGCCAGACGAAGCCTCGGTCGCGGCGGTGCCGCTCGCGACACTGCAGCACGTCGCCTGCGTCGTCGTGTCGGGCCTGACGGCCACGGCGTCTCGCGGATCGTTCGTCTTTGTCGTCGACCCAGCGGATCCCGGAGGCTCCTGACGTGCCCGACCACGACTTCCTCGCCCGCGTGGCGATGCACCGCACGTCCACGCGCTTCGGGATGGCGATCGACGTGCGCGACGAGACCGAGTCGACCAACGACGACGCGGCGCGGCGCGCCGCCGATGGCGCGCCCGAGGGGCTCGTGGTGGTGGCTGGCAGCCAGCGCGCCGGCCGCGGGCGGCTCGGCCGCCAGTGGCAGTCGCCCGTCGGGGCCGGCCTCTACTTTTCGACGGTCGTCAGGCCGCAGCAGGGACGGGGCGCACGTGAGACCTCGCTGCTGACCCTCGCCGCGGGCGTCGCGGTCGCCGATGCCGTGCAGGCGCTCAGCGGGCTGCGCTGCGCGCTCAAGTGGCCCAATGACGTGGTCGTCTCACGTGGCAGCGATCCCGCAGGGGCGTGGCGGCGCGCGAAACTGTGCGGCATCCTCGCCGAGGCCACCACGTCGGGCGACGGCCTGCACTACGTGGTCGTGGGGATCGGCATCAACGTCCGGCGCGATGCCCTGACCGACCAGGTCGTGCCGGCCGCGACATCGATCGAGCACGAGACCGGCAAGCACATCGACCCGGCAGAACTCCTCGCCAGGTGTCTCACGCACCTCGAGATCGAAATCGACGCCCTCCGGACGTCACCGCTGGCCGCGTCAGATCTCCTCGAGCGTTGGCGTGGGCGGGCCCGCGCCTCGTTCGGTCGCGCGGTTGTCTGGGAAGGTCCGCAGGGCATGCGCGAAGGGCGCACTATCGACATCGACGAGGATGGGGCGCTCAGGATCGCCACCCCGCACGGGACCGAGCACGTGGTATCGGGCGAGGTGCGATGGCGATGACCACCGCCGGGCCCGGCGATGCCGCGGAACCTGCGCACGGCGCGACGACGGACGTCGGGGCCTACTGCCGGGCCATCGAGGCGCATCTCTGCGTGCGGAACGGCGGCCACCGGATCCGCGTGATTGGTCCGGCCTTCGATCTCGCCCGCGCGTGGCACCGCGCCGGTATCCCCCTGAAGGTCGTCGAGCGCGGCATCGACCTCCGCGTCGAGCGTGCCGAGGCGCGCGGCGTGCGTCGCCCGTTGCGCCTCGAGTACTGCGAGACCGACGTGCAGCGCGCCTACGCCGACTGGCGGCGCGCCGTGGGCCCGATGGCGGCACCCGGTGGTCAGGGCGGCGCCACCGACGAGGGCGACGCCGACAACCCGCGCGTGCGGTCGTTGCCCAGGCACCTCGATCGCATCGCCACGCGATTGAGTTCGGCCATCGTGCACCTCGCCGACGGGCCGCTGCGCGCGCTCGGGGCAGCGACGCTGGCGCAGGTCGAGACGATGCGGTCGAGTGCCTCGCGCGCACGCGGTGAGGCCCGCGACGCCATGATGACGGCGCTGACCCGGATCGACGAGGCGTGGGACGACGCGGTGCTCGCCCACGCCGACCCGGCGACGCTGGCCCGCGCACGTGCGGAGGCCGAGCGTGACCTCTGCGCATACCGCGGCCGCATGCCCGCCGACGAATACACGAAGGCCATCAGTGGCCTCACGGCGAGGGTGGTGCGCGACGCACTCGGCCTCCCACGGCTCGCACCATGACCCCGGACAGGCTCACCCTCTCGATCGAGAAGCCCGCGGCCGGCGGCCGCATGGTCGCGAGGCTCGATGGGCGCATCGTGCTCGTGGCCGGCGCCATTCCGGGCGAACGTGTCGTCGCGCGCGTCGAACGCGCCAGGGGCGACGTGATCTTCGCGGTCGTCGACGAGGTCCTCGAGGCCTCGCCGCACCGGCGTTCCGACAACCCCGACCCCGCCTGCGGCGGCATGACGTTCTCGCACATCGACGCCGACGCGCAGCGAGCGATCAAGGCCGACATCGTGCGCGACGCCTTCGCCAGGATCGGGAAGCTGGCGATCGAGGTCGTCGGCGTGCACGCCTCGCCGCCGACGGCGTACCGCATGCGGGCGCGCGTGCACGTGCGCGGGGGACGCCTCGGATCGTTCCGCGAGGGGACGCACGACGTGTGCGATGTCGCCCTCACGCGGCAACTTCGCGACGACACCGTCGAGGTGCTCCGCGCCGTCGAGGCGATCGGGACGACCTGCGGCGTGACGCGTATCGACGCCATCGAGGTCGCCGAGAACATCGACGCCAGCGAGCGCGTGCTGCACGTCGACCCATCGCCGGGCGTCACGCTGCCGCCGGCCTGGCTCGAGGCCGTTGGCGCCATCGCTGGTGTCAGCGGGCTCACGGTGGCGGCCTCGACGCGCCGGACGACCCTGGTGTCGGGGCAGGCGGTGGTTGGCGATCCGCTGGCGGCCTACGTGCAGCCGTCAGCGCCTGGACGGATCGAGCGCCAGGGACGGAGCTTCTTCCAGGCCAATCGTTTCCTCTCGCCGGTCCTGGCTCGCGCCCTCGTCGGCCGCCTCACGTTTCCCAGCGTGATCGACCTGTACGCGGGCGTCGGGCTGTTTGCCCTGGCGGCGGCGGCCAGCGGGGCGACTGACGTCACCGCGATCGAAGGAGATCCGTTCAGTGCCGAAGACCTCGACCGCAATGCCGGGCGGCTCGGACAACGGGTGCGCGTGGTGCACGCCGCCGTCGAGGATGCGGTCAGGGCGAGGCGTGCGGCCGACGACACGTCGGTGATCGTGGATCCACCGCGCACGGGCATGAGCAAGGCCGCGCTCGACGGGGTGCTGGCGTGGAAGGCCCGCCAGGTGATCTACGTGTCGTGTGACGTGGCCACCGTGGCGCGCGATGCCCGGCGCTTTGTCGACGCGGGCTATCGCGCGTCGGCCGTGGACGTGTTCGACATGTTCCCCAACACGCCACACGTCGAGACGCTCATCGCGTTCACGCGCGACTGAGCGCGGTCGCCTCGACGAAGGCCGCGAACAGCGGCAGGAACTCGCCCGTCCTCCAGAAATTCTCGGGGTGCCACTGCACGGCGACGCAGAAACGCGACGGGCGCCGTTCGACGGCCTCGATCACGCCGTCGCTCGCCGTCGCGGTGATCACGAGATCCGCCGCGAGCCGCTTGATGGCCTGGTGGTGGCGGCTGTTGACGGCCGTGCGCGGCGCCAGGGGCGTCGTGCCCATGATCTGCGCCAGCACCGATTCGCTGTCGATGGTCACGTCGTGCGCGATGCGGTCGAACGCGTCGGTCACGCTGTGCGCAAGCGGGTTGGGGACCTGCGACGGAATGTCCTGGACGAGCGTGCCGCCGAGGGCGACGTTGAGCACCTGCAGGCCCCGGCAGATCGCGAGAATCGGGATGTCGCGCTCGATGGCCCTGACCGCGAGTTCGAGTTCGAGCGCATCGCGGCCCCGTTCGGCTGCGGCGTACGTCGCGTGCGGGGCCTCGCCGTAGAGCGCGGGATCGATATCGCCGCCACCGGTCAGGAGCAGGCCGTCGCACTGCGACAGCACGGCCAGCGGGTCGTCGAGCGTCGTCATCGGCACGGGCACGCCGTGGACGCGCCGGATCGATTCGAGGTAGTCGTCGGGGCGCCGGGCGGGCGCCACTGCAATTCGTGCACTCACGTCAGTCGTGTCCCTTCGGGCCATGGTCGCGTCGCCGGCTCACATCCGTGCCGGCACGTCGCTGCCGATCAGTTCGAGGGCGCTCGTCAGCTGGCGCCGGACGTAGGCGGCCATGGCGGCGCGCCAGGCACGAGCACCCGCGTCGTCTTCGTTGACCACCGGGAAGCGGTGGTACCCGGCGCTGAAACCCTGCGCCAGCGCGAACGCGTACTTCGCCAGTACCGATGGCTCGAGCGTGCGCACCGCGGTTTCGACCACCTCGTCGAGCCTGGCGGCCTCGAGCACGATAGCCCAGAGGTCATCCGCGTCGGTACCCGACGTGATCGCCGTTTCGGGCAGCGTGGTCAGCGACGCGATGAGCGCCGGTTCGTCGATGCCGTGGCGCTCCTGCAGCTTGGTGAAGATGTTCGCCGCCCTGACGACGGCGTACTGGATGTAGGGGCCGCTCTCGCCCTCGAAGCTGAGGGCCTCGTCGATGTCGAAGGCGATGATCTTGCCCCGCGAGAACTTCACCATGAAGTAGCGCAGCGCCGCCACGGCGATGCGGTGCGCCGTCTCGCGCACCTCGTCTGGGGTCAACGACGCGTTGCGGCGGCCGACCTCGCCCGAGGCCTTGGCGATGAGTCGATCGATGAGGTCGTCGGCCTTCACACCGAGCCCCTTGCGTCCCGAGACCTCGACGAACGGGCGATCCGACTCGGCCTCGGCGACGAAGCCGAACTCCCGCGCGGTGGCGTGCGAGAGCGCGACCATCTCGTAGGCGAAATGGGTGGAGCGGTCGGCCTGTTCGCGGTAGCCCATGGCCGCCAGGGCCTGCTTGAGCAGGCGCTGCAGGTACGACTGGCGCGAGTCGATGACGTTGTAGACCGCACGCGCGTCGCCGAAGTGCGGCACGCCGTCGTGCCCGCCCGTTGCGTGCCGGGCGTCGCTTGTCGAGGCGAACAGCGTCGCGCCATCGATGCGCGTGGCGAAGGGCCGATAGTGAAAGTCCTTCCCGAGCAGGCCGAACTTCCAGAACTGGTTGGCGATGTCCTTGCCAACGTAGGTCACGGTGCCGTTCGAGCGCACGATGACCTTCTCCTTCGAGTCCTCGCCCTCGGCCGCCTCGCCGCCGGCGTCGCCTGCTGGGGTGTCGGCCGCTGGCGTCGCCCTGGCGTCGCCGTGAGCGAGGTCGTCGTCGATCTGCATGACCCAGCAGCCCGTGAGCGGCCCGTCGTCCTGCAGGTAGATGCTGCCGTTCTTCTTGAGGATGTCGAACGCCGTCGCCCAGAACTGCAGGCGCAGGATGTCGCCTTCCCACGTCAGCAGGTCGTAGTCGATGTTGAGGCGCGCCATCGTCTTCAGGTGGCAGCGGACGATGTGATCGGCCACGAACGCGCCCATCCGGGCTGCCTCGCCCTCGCCGTGTTCGATCGCGTGCAGCGTGGCGGCGCGAATCGCCAGGCGCGACTTGTCGGCCTCGTACCACTCGGTGACGCGCGCGTAGAGATCCCAGCAGTGGTAGTCGAAGCGCGTCGTGGCTGCGAGGGCCTCGACCTGGGCCAGCGACTGCTGCTCGATGTGCAGGAAGCCGACGACGACGTCGGCGACCTGCACGCCGGTGTCGTCGATGTAGTTCTGCACCTCGACGGGCACACCGCTGAACCGCAGGAGGCGCACGAGGGTGTCGCCCATCGCCGAGTTCCGCAGGTGGCCGATGTGCGCGGCCTTGTTCGGGTTGATCGCCGTGTGCTCGACGATGGTCTTCTCGCGCAGGAGCGTGCCGCCCCCTGGGCCGACGTCGCCTGCGAGGCGTGCCCTGAGGAACGGGGCTCGATCGAGGAACACGTTGAGGTAGCCGTTCGGCGCGGCCTCGATCCGGGCCACCCCCTCGAGCGGGCCGACCGCCGCCGCCACCTCCTGCGCGATGACGCGGGGCGCCTTGCGAAGGGCACGGGCCAGCTCGAAGGCGAACGGCAGGGCGAGATCGCCGAGGGCGCGCCTGGGCGGCACCTCGATGACCAGCGTCGGTTGCGCCTCGCGGGCGAGTCCGTAGAGCGAGGTGAGGACGTCGCCGAGGCGCTGGCGAAGGAGGGCGTGGACGGGAAGGATCATTGCGTCAGCAGTCGATAGTCGTCGAACGTGTTCACGTTGGCCAGCAGCCGCCGGGGATCTCCGAGCGGCGCCAGCGCCTCGTCATCGAGCCTGGCCACGTCAAGCCCGGCCAGGAGGTCCATCATCCGCAGGCGGTCGTCGGCGACGTGCCGGGCGGCCAGTGCGGCGCATCGCGCGTGGTAGCACGCGCAGAGCGGGTGCCAGCGGCCCTGCACGAAGGGGACGGCCGCATCGTGGCCCGCACACGCCTCGACGAGGGCCAGCAGGAGCGCCGTCGTGACGAACGGCATGTCGCACGCGAGCACGACCACGTGGGTGGTCGGCGCCTGCGACAGGGCCGTGAACAGGCCGCCCACGGGGCCCCGCCCTGGGAACAGGTCTGGAAGCGCCCGTGTGGCGCGAAACGGCTCCGGCACCCGCGTCGGTCCGACGATCACGATGGACTCGGCTACGGGGGCCAGGGCCTCGAGCTGCCGCGCGAGGATGGTGCGTCCTTCGACGAGGAGGGCCGACTTGTCGCGACCGGCGAAACGGCGTGCCTGGCCGCCCGCGAGAATGGCGCCCGACGTCGTGAGCGGCGTAGGGTCATTCCCGCGCATCGCTGGTCTTCGGGTAACCTTAGCAGAAAATGGGTGAGTCGCGAATCGGACGGGTCGTCGTGGCGTCGTTGCACCAGGCGCTGGCCGACCACCTGCCGACCCGGTTGGAATTCTACGAGTCGTACCTGCGCCCCTTGCGGATGCGCGCGGGTGCCGTCGGGGTGGCGAGCTTCTCGGCTGCCCTCAGCTTTCTCAAGCACGAAGACGCCGCCTGGGCGCCGGTGATGTCGGCGGCGGGCCGCCACGCCGCCGAATGGACGTGGGAGTCGACGCCGGCCTGGCGGCGGGCGTGGTGGGGACGCGCGCCCCGGCTGCTGCGGCGTCGCGCCGCGTTCCGGCTGGCTCGCCGGCTCGTGCGTGACACCAGCGAGGCGTCGTCGGCAAAGGTGCGCCGCCGCGATCGTCTGCCGGTGCTCGAGATCTCGCACTCACTGTTCTGCGACGTCCGGCAACCCGCCGATGGTCCGCTGTGTGGCTTCTACGCGGCGGCGCTCGACCGGTTTCTCGAACTCGTACGCATCGAGGGCATGACCGCGATCGCAACGTGTCACGCGTCGGGCGGGAGTGCCTGCGTGCTGCGTGTCGATCCGACAGGCGCCCCGGACGGGGAGTCGGCCGCGTGACGGGCCGGGCCTGGTCGGGCCTGCGGGTCTGCGCGGTGATCGGCTGGTGTGCAGCGGTGGTGGCCTCGCCGTCGCTCGCGCAACCCGCGCGGGTGCTCGTGCTGCCCTTCGATGTCGAGGCCCCGTCGGTCCGCACAGCCTGGCTGGGCGAGGGGACGGCCATCGTCATCACCGACCAACTGGCTGCGGCCGGGGTCAGGACCTTCCCGCGCGAAGAGCGCATCGATGCCTTCGATGATCTGCGGTTGCCGCCCACTGGCGCGCTGACGCGGGCGACGATGATCCGTGTCGGCGAGGCGATGGGCGCCTCAGACCTGATCGTGGGACGCGTCAGCCTCGCGGCCGGCGTCATGACCGTGCGCCTGCGCATGCTGCGCCTCGAGGTCGGCACGTTCCTGCCCGAGGTGACCGAGCGGGGAGCGTCCACCGAGTTCTTTCGCCTGGTCCAGGTGGCGGCCCGGCGGGTTGCCGAGTCAGCCAACTTGCGCAGCGTGCCGATCGACGCGACCGCGCACCTGCCGTCGCTCGAGGCGTTCGAGCGCTATGTGCAGGGGCTGACCGCCGATACGCCGCAGGCCAGGCTCACGCTCCTGCGGTCGGCGCTCGCGGTGGATTCGGGCTTCGATCGGGTGCGCCTCGCCCTGTGGGACGTTCATGCCGAGACGGGTGACCACGCCGCGGCGCTCGACGACGTCGAGCGCGTGCCGGCGTCGTCGGCGTACTCGCGGCGGGCGCGCTTCCGCGCCGCGTGGTCGCTCATCGAACTCAAGCGGTTCGACGAGGCGTTCATGCGGCTCACGGCACTGGCCGAGGGCGGTTCGACGGCGATGCTGTTCAACAATATCGGCGTGGTGCAGCTCCGGCGCGGTGCGACGCCACAGACCGGGCGGGCCACCTACTACTTCACGAAGGCCAGCGAACTCGATCCTGACGACCCGGATTACTGTTTCAATCTCGGCTACGCCTACTGGCTCGAGCGCGACGCGTCGGCCGCGAACTACTGGTTGCGCGAGGCCGTGCGCCGCAACCCGCTCGACGCCGATGCCCACTTCGTGCTGGCGGCCGCGCTGTCGGCGTCGGGGGCGTCGGTCGAGGCGCAGCGCGAACGTGAGCTCGCGGGCCGGTTGTCGTCGCGCTACGAAGACGCCAACACGCGCGGGACGACAGACCTTCCGCGCGGACTCGAGCGACTCAAGTCCGATCTCGTGGCGGTGCATACAATGCGGTTCGACGCCTCGATCACGGCCGCGGCGACGCGTGATTCGCGCGAGCTCGCGACGTTCTATCTCGAACGGGGCCGCCGGTTGTTCGACCAGCAGCACGACGCCGACGCGCTCGTCGAGTTGCGGCGGGCCCTGTATCTCGCGCCGTATGAGGCCGACGCCCACCTGCTGATGGGGCGCGCGTATCGACGCCTGGGCCGGCTCGACGCCGCCGTCACGGCCCTGCGGATGTCGCTGTGGAGCCACGAGAGCGCGGCGGCGCACTTCGCCCTGGCCGAAACGCTCGT
Source organism: Acidobacteriota bacterium (assembly GCA_016789685.1). Classification (GTDB taxonomy): domain Bacteria; phylum Acidobacteriota; class Vicinamibacteria; order Vicinamibacterales; family JAFNAJ01; genus JAEUQQ01. The sequence goes on from JAEUQQ010000202.1 coordinate 19,442, forward strand.
CGAGCTGCGCGACACCGGCGCGGCGCGGGCCGCGGCGCTGCGGGCGCTGGCACTCGACCCGGGCCTCGAGGCGGCGCGGCGCCTGCTCGAGGGCTTGCCCCAGCACTGACCGTGATACGATCCGGGCGACCAGTGCAGCAGCTGTCGCGCCGATCCCAGCGGCGTGTCTGCGGCGGATGCGTGTGAGACACCCAGCATGAGTACCGACGCCCGCGGCGCGCGCGAGCACGTCGCCGACGATGGATTTCACGAAATCCAACTGAGCGGCAAACAGCTCGTTTTTCTCTTCATGGCGACGACCGTCGTGTCAGTCGTCATCTTCCTGTGCGGCGTGCTGGTGGGGCGCGGTGCGCGCCCTGACCCGGCGGCGCTCGAGGCCATCGGGACGCCGGTGTCTGACGCCGGCGCGCCCGTGCCGGCGCTGGGCGACCCGGCAGCCGTCACGCCTGATGGGACGCCGTCGGCCGATCCGGGCGTCGAGGCCCCGACGACGGTGACCGACGCCGACCAGTCCTATATCGACGCGCTGACGTCCGAGACACAACAGGCCACCATCGAAACGCCTGCGGCTGACGCGCCGCCGCCTCCGCCGCCTGCCGAGGCCGCGACGGGGGCGCCCGCGCTTGGCACGTCCGGTGCCGAGACGCCAACGGCCTCGACATCGGCGCCCGCGACCGAAGCGCCAGCGGCGGCCGTGCCTGCGCCGCAGGCCACGGTGGCGCGCGGCGGCTGGACGATCCAGGTCTCGGCCTTCCGTGACCGCGGTCAGGCCGACCAGTTCGCCGAGACGCTCAAAGCGAAGCGCTACGACGCGTACGTCGCGGCGCCCGATGCCTCGAGCCCGCTGTTCCGGGTGCGGGTGGGTTCCTTCAGCGAGCGACGCGACGCAACACGCGTGGCGGATCGGCTCAAGAAAGACAAGTTCAAGCCCTGGGTTACGCGCTAGCGACGTGCGCGGGCGTGCTGCTCGCGCTCTCGTTTCCCAAGTTCGGGTCGCCGTGGCTGGCCTGGGTGGCACTCGTGCCGCTGGTCGAGGCTCTCGAGCGCCAGGCGGTTGAGCCGCAGGCCATCCGCCGCGCCGCCGTGCTCGGCTGGATCACGGGGCTGGTCTACTTCGCGGGTACGCTGTACTGGACCGCCGACGTGATGGCGATGTTTGGCGGCATCCCGTACCCGCTCGCGGTGCCGATTGCGGGCATCCTGGTCGCCTACCTCGCCCTGTACCCCAGCCTGTTTGCGGCCACGACCATGGTCAGCCGCCGGTTGTACGGGCCAGCGGGGTTGTGGCTGGCCCCGATCGCCTGGGTGGCCACCGAATGGTTGCGCGGCGTGGTGCTCAGCGGCTTCCCGTGGGCGTTGCTGGGCTACTCGCAGGCCGGCGTTGCTCCCGTGGCGCAGGCGGCAAGCCTCGCGGGCGTGTACCTGCTTTCGGCGTTGCTGGTGTTCGTGGCCGTGGTGGTGGTGCGCGCGCGGGCCGACGAGGGGCGCGGGCGCTGGACGGCCGTCGCCGTGGGCGTCGTCGTCGTCGGGACCCTCACGGCCTGGGGCGCCCGCCGCATGGCGTCAGGCGACCTGCTGGCCGACGGCACGCCGCTGACCGTGGCGCTCGCCCAGGGCAACATCGCGCAATCGATGAAGTGGGAGGCCGGGCACGCCGACTCGATCCTGGGCATCTACCTCGATCAGACACGCGAGGCGCAGGCACAGGGCGCGGCACTGACGATCTGGCCGGAGTCGTCGACCCCGTTCTTCTTCGAGGAGCACGCGCCCGGACGAGACCGCATCTTCGATGCTGCGCGTCGCCTCAACCAGTGGATGCTGTTCGGCAGCGACCAGATCGAGTGGACGCAGCCGCGGCGGTACTACAACGCGGCATTCCTGGTCACGCCGTCCGGCGCGACCCAGGCCGTGTACCGCAAGGTGCGCCTCGTGCCGTTCGGCGAGTACGTGCCGCTGAAACGCCTGCTGTTCTTCGTCGCGCCGCTCGTCGAGTCGGTGGCCGACTTCACGCCGGGGGCGGGCGTCGTGCCCCTGCAGATGGGCGATCACACCATTTCGACGGCGATCTGTTACGAGGTCGTCTACCCGCATCTTGCACGCGAAGCGGTGCTGGCTGGCTCGGAACTGCTCACGACCATCACCAATGACGCCTGGTACGGCTCGACCAGCGCGCCGTATCAGCACTTCGAACAGGCACGGCTGCGTGCGATCGAGCAGGGACGCTGGCTGGCACGGGCGGCCAACACCGGGATCAGCGGCGTTGTCGATCCCTACGGACGCGTCGTCGCGCAGACCGGGTTGTTCGAGCGCCGCGTGCTGGTCGAGCGCGTCCGGCTGCGGACCGGCCGCACCATCTACGCTACAATCGGGGACTCGTTCGTCCACGCGAGCCTCGTCGTCTCGGGGTTCGTCTGGGGCGCGCTGCTGATGCGGCGCCGTCTCGCCAACCAGCCGTCCTGAGCCATCCACCCGCCATGTCGTTCAATCGCGAAGAGCAGTTCCGCCGCTACCAGGACTTGATGAAACGGGCCGCCGACCTCCGGAGCTATCTTTGACGCCGCACGCCCGGACGTCGAACTGAGCAAGCTCGAAGAGAAGGTGGCCGAGCCCGATTTCTGGAAGGACCAGGCCTCGGCCCAGAAGATCCTGCAGCGCCGCCGGCGCCTCGAGGAAGACGTCGCCCTGCGCGAGCGGCTCACCAAGCAGCGCGACGATCTCGTCGTCATCGCCGAGTGGCTCGACGCGGGCGAACCGGTGGAGGAGGACTACCTGCGGGCGCTCGACCAGTTCGAGCAGGAAGTCGACGCGGGCGAAGTCAAGAAGATGCTCGGCGGCGAGCACGATCGCAAGAACGCCATCGTGACGATCCATCCAGGCGCCGGCGGCACCGAGTCGCAGGACTGGGCCGAGATGCTGCTGCGGATGTACATCCGCTGGGCCGAACGCCGGGGCTTCAAGAAGGAACTCGTCGACTTCCAGCCCGGTGATGAGGCTGGCATCAAGGATGCGACGATCACCATCACCGGCGAGTACGCCTACGGCCTGATGCTGGCCGAGGCTGGCGTGCACCGCCTGGTGCGCATCTCGCCGTACGACCAGGCAGCGCGTCGCCACACCTCGTTCGCCTCGGTGTTCGTCTGGCCCGAACTGCCCGACGACATCGACATCGTCGTCGAGGACAAGGACCTCCGCATCGACACCTACCGGTCGAGCGGCGCCGGCGGCCAGCACGTCAACGTCACCGACTCGGCGGTGCGCATCACGCACCTGCCGACCGGGATCGTCACGAGTTGCCAGAACGAGCGTTCACAGCATCGCAACAAGGACGTCGCGATGCGCGTGCTCAAGTCGAAACTCTACGATCTGCGGTTGAAGGAACAGCAGGCCACGCTGGATCGCCTCGGCGGCGAGAAGAAGGACATCGCCTTCGGCAGCCAGATCCGGAGCTACGTCCTGCACCCGTACCAGATGGTGAAGGACCACCGCACCAAGGAGTCGGTGGGTGACGTCAACCGGATCCTCGACGGCGACGTGGATGGCTTCATCAAGGCGTACCTGATGAAGAAGGCGGCCGGCACGCTCTCGGCGGCCACCGACGACGACGTCTGACGCGGGTAGCCTTTGCCGGGGCGCACCCTGGTGCGCCCCTACCGGACGGCGGCGCCGGGTTGGGTGCCCGAGATGAACACCTCTGGGATGGCGTTGGGGGTGCCCGCGTCGGTCTGGGCGCCCGTGGCCTTGTCGACGCTCACCACGATCACGTTGCCGGGCTGGGCGAACGACGGCTTCTCGGTCCGCTTGCCGATCCACGCGCGCATGATGTCCATCCAGATGGGGAGCGCCGTCTGCCCGCCGGTCTCGCCGTGCCCGAGGTTCTTCTTCTGGTCGTAGCCGATCCAGACCCCGACCGTGATGTCGGGATCGAAGCCGATGAACCACGCATCGGTGTAGTCGTTCGTCGTGCCCGTCTTGCCGCCGAGCGGCCAGCCCAGTGACGCCGCCTTCGCGCCCGTGCCGCGCTGCACAACGCCCTGCAGCAGGTTCGTGAGCACGAACGCCGTGTCGGCCCTGATCGCGTCGGTGGGTTCCGGGCGATTCTCCTCGAGCACGTTGCCGTCGCGGTCGCTCACGCCGAGGACCTGGTACGGCCGCATGCGGACGCCCTGGTTGGGAAAGACCGAGTAGGCCGACGCGACTTCGACGAGGCTCGCTTCGGCGGCGCCAAGCGCGATCGGGAGGTACGGGGGCAGCGGGCCTTCGAAGCCGAACCGTCGGGCGTAGCCGATCACCTGGTTCACGCCGAGGGCGTCCATGATGCGCACGGCCGGCACGTTGCGCGAGTGTTCGAGCGCGTGCCGCAGGGTGATGGGGCCGAGGAAGCGCCCGTCGTAGTTCCCGGGCGTCCATGGCGGGCGCCCCGCGCCGGCGGGATACGACACCGGCGTGTCCTGGATGATCGACGACGGCGTGTAGCCGCGATCGATCGCGCTCGTATACACGATCGGCTTGAATGTCGACCCGAGCTGGCGCGCCGCCTGGTTCGCACGATTGAACTTGCTTCGCTCGAAGTCGAAGCCCCCGACGAGGGCGAGCACCTGGCCCGTGCGGTTGTCGAGCGCGATCACGGCGCCCTCGACCTGGGGCGTCTGCTCGAGCGATCCGAGGAACATGCCGGCAGATGGCGGCATGCGCGGGTCGTACGCCGCGAGGCGCACGCTCACGATGTCGCCGGCCTTCACCACCTGCGTGGCGGCCGCGCGCCTGGTCCAGGCGTAGCCGGCCTTGTCGATCCAGCCAGACAGCGCGCCAACCCTGACCTGGATGGACGTCGCGTCGGCCTTCGTGACCACCGCGGGTACCACGTCGCCGTCTTGCATGGGGCGCTCCCACCGCGGGTGGGTGTAGCGGTCGAGGCCCGACGCCGCGACGTTCAGCGTGGGCGCGCGCCACCCGTGCCGCTTGTCGAGGCGCCGCAGCCCCTCCTGCAGGGCCACGTTCGCCGCGCGCTGCAGGGTGGGATCGAGCGGGGTGCGCACGGTCAGCCCGCTTTCGTACAGGGCCTTCGCGCCGTACTTGGCCTCGAGATACTTGCGGACGTCTTCGACATACCAGGGTGCGATCGAGTCGGATTCCGACCTGAGCCCCACCGTGACGATGGGACGTTTCTTCGCCGCGTCGGCGTCCGCGGCCGGCACGTACCCCTCGGCTGCGAGCCGCGACAGCGCGTAGTTGCGCCGCCTGAGGGCGTTCTCCATGTTCACGTACGGACTCTGCCGGCTCGGCAGCTGGATGATGCCGGCGATCATTGCGGCCTCTTCGAGGTTGAGGTCGCTGGCTGACTTCCCGAAGTAGACCCTTGCCGCCGCCTCGACGCCGTACGCGCCGTGGCCCAGGTAGATCTGGTTGGCGTAGAGCGCGAAGATCTCGTCCTTGGTGAACCGCTTCTCGAGCTGGATGGCGATCAGCGCTTCCTTGATCTTCCGTTCCCACGTCTTTTCAGGCGTCAGGAAGAGGTTCTTCGCCAGTTGCTGCGTCAGCGTGCTGGCGCCGGCGGCCTTGCGGCCCTCGAGCATGTCGCGCACGAGCGCGATGACGATGCGCGGGATGCTGAGGCCGACGTGCTTCTCGAAGTCCTCGTCTTCGGCCGCGATGATGGCCTGCCGCAAGCGTGGCGCGATCCGTTCGTACGGAATCACGACGCGGCGTTCGGTCGCGAACTCACCGATGACGTCGCCGTCGCGGGCCTGCACGCGCGTGATGGTGCTGGGCGCGTAGTCGTCGAGTGCCGAGATCTGCGGCAGGTCAGCGGCGAAGACGAACACGACGCCGCTGGCGATGCCGAGCACCGCCGCGACCGCGAACAGCGCGATCAGGACGGCGTGCTTGGCGATGCGGATGACGAGGGGCGAGGATGCGCTCATGTGGGGCGACGCGCCGATCGCGTCGGGAAGGGCGTCGGACACGCCGCCTCAGGGGGCGGCAGGGGTTGCGGGGGAGGTGAGCCGCCGACGCTGCCCTCCTCCCCGTCGTGGGACCGCTGTGTCAGCCGCGCGGGCGACGTTCCGATGGAACGCGGCTCGGCGCCGACCTGCCCTCTGATCTTCCGCCCGAGCGCCGGCCCGCGTCGGGAGCCACCGTGCGCTCCTGCGGGCGTGGCACCTCGCGCTCGCGCGACCGGACGCGGGCACCGCTGTCGTCGCCGTAGCGCGACGCCCGGGGCTCCGGACGATCGTACTGCGGCGTCGGACGTCCGTCGCCACGCGGGCTGCGCTCGCGTGGCGGAGTGGCCGGCGGCGCCGATCCGGCGCCCTCGTAGGCGCGTGACCGCGGGGTGCTCCGTTCGCCGGGGGTGAACGACCGCGGGACGTCGCCCGGGTTGTCGTTGGACCTCGGGCGCGGCGCACTGCGTTCGTCGTACGACGGGCGATCGGCCGGCGGCTCGCTCCGCGGTGCTGTGCGGCGGACGGCGCCGCCAGGCGTGTCGCCCCGGGGCGGCGGGGCGCCCTGCGGAACGTTGCTGCGATCCTGATAGCGGCGCGCCCGCTCGTACGGCGACGAGGCGAGGTCGCCCCCGCGTCGCGGCGTCGCGGGCACGTAGCCCGTGGGGGTGTCGCGTTCGACGCGGGTCGGACCGACGCCGCGGCGGAGCATCTCGCGGGTGTCGTCGCCAACGCGGGGCGCGCTGCGCGGGACGGCGTACGAGTCGCGGCCCATGCGCGAGAGGGTGCCGCGGTAGGGCGCCACCGACTGGGTCACGAATCCGCCGCGGACGCGATCGGGCAGGTCGCGCGGGTTCACGGCATACCGATCGACCCGGCCGCCGCGCCGCCAACGATCCGACGGCACGACGGTCCACCCATACCAGCCGTCGTAGCGATCGCGGTACCCGCGCGTATAGGAACTGCCATACGACAACGCGAACGAGAAGACCGGGCGGTCGTCGTACCCCAGCGGGCTCCAGCTGACATAGCCGTCGCCGACGGCCCAACTGACCCAGGCCGAGGCCCAGGTGCGACCGGGGATCCAGAACCAGCGCCCTGCGCGGTGTCCCCAGCGGCCGTAGTGGTGTGTGCGGTAGCTCCACGGGTCGGCGCCCACCCACACGTAGCCATAGCGGCCCAGGCGTTCCCAGCGGCCGTTGTAATAGGGCCGCCAGTCGGCCGACGCCGTCGGATACCAGATGGCGCCGTACTCCGGGTCGCGGTCCCACGTGCCGTAGCGGACCAGGCTGGTGTCTGAACTGTAGTCGTCGTATTCGACGACGCCGTTCGAGACCGGAGCCGCCTCGGTCGCCTGGGCGACCTCGTCGAGGCGCGATTGCGACCAGGCCATGAGGTCACCCGCAGCGACGCGCGACCTGCCGTTCGTGGGCGCCCGGAACGCCTCGGCGTGCACGCTGTCGCCCTGCGAGGCCGAGAACGTGCCGCGGTCGTTGGCGACATCGACGGTGCCCTGCAGGGCAAACGCGTCGAGCGACTGCCCGG
>JAEUQQ010000209.1 GCA_016789685.1 Acidobacteriota bacterium
GGCGGAGTTGCTCATTCTCGCGGGCCAGATCCTCGGGCGACGGCGTCGGACGTTTCGGCACCTGCCCGTTATGCCAGAATCTCGATCGCCGTACAAGTACGATTTCATGGATCGCGGTCAGGCCCCCGCTATCCAGTTACGGCCAAAGAACCGAGCACGGACTGTGACTCCAGCTGCGTCCCGCGTCTCGCACTGGTTACGACCGCACCACAGGAGGCGCCTGTCGCTGGTTACGCTACCTGCCACTCTCTCGACTACTTCTACCCGTCGCTGGAGCCCATCGTAGGTGAACTCTGACCGGTGCTGCCCGGCAGTCACTGCGACGAGTTGGTTCCTGGCATCCCACTCGAAGCTGCGCGTGCCGTCGCTGGTGAGGTTCCCATTGGCGTCGTAAGTGAACGTCCTCGCCGCGTCCGTGACGTCGACCTCGTACGTCGCCGTCGCCGTGTTCCCGTTGGGATCCGTCGCCGTAATGGCGACCGTGTTCGTCCCCGGCACTACCGGCACGCCGCGCGCGAACGCATTCGCGCCCGAGACCGCCGCCGGTTGACCGCCGATCGTCACCGCCGCGGGCTCGTTGATCGTTCCCGCGAACTGCAACACCCCGCCGCCCGCCTGCGAGACCAGCCGGTTCAGCGAGCTGTACGTCCACGCCGTCACCGCGTCGTCGACCTGCTCGAACTGCCGATTGCCCGCTGGGTCGTACCCGTACCCAAAGCGCTTCAGGATGGTCGGTGTCGGGTCCGCGGTCTGCGTGATCGCGCCCGTCAACTGATCCGCGGCGTCGTACCCGTACCGCCACACCTCCGGCGCCGCCGTGCCGGCCTGTTGCTGCCACGTCAGGATGTTGCCGACGACGTCGTACGTATAGTCGAACCGCGAGAGCGTCGTCTGATCCGGCAGGCGATGGTGGATCGTCTGCAGGCGATGATCCTGCGCCGTGGGGAAGTAGCTGTACACCGAGGTCTGCCCGGTCGGGTAGGTGACGCTCGCCAGGCGCCCGCTTACGCCGTCGTACCCGTACGTGAATGTCCCAAGCGCGTTGGCCTCCTGCGTTACGCGTCCGAGTGCATCGGACGTCAGGGTGAGCGGCACGCTGTTGATGCTCCGCGTGGCCACGCGGCCGACGCTGTCGTACGCGTACGTGATGGTGTCGTTCGACAACGGCCCGTCGACGCTCGCGACTTGGCCTGCCCCGAGTTGCCCGGCGGGGTGGTAGGTGTACGCCGTGACGCCCGTACCATCGGTCATCGTCAGCACCCGTGCATACACGGGATCATACGCGTAGCTGACGCCCGGCGTCGCGATGGTGGCGTTGGTGAAGGCCAGGCTCTCCAGGGCATCGTCGAGGCCGTAGGCGTAGGTCGTCACCTGGGCCTTCGGATCCGTCACCGTCGCCAGCCGCCCGCTCAGCGGTTGATAGGTGTAGGTCGTCGCCGTGACCCCATCGGCCCGCGTCTCCGTGGTCACCCGGCCGAGCACGTCCCGCGCCCACGTCGTCGTCTGCCCCTTGGCGTCGATCAGTTGGTCCTGCAGCGGCGTGTACGTCTGCTGCAGCACGCGCCCGGCCGGGTCGCGCGTCGCGATGACGCGCCCGAGGGCATCGGTCGCCTGGACGGTGACGCGCCCGAGCCGGTCGCGCCGCTGCACCACGTCGAGGCGCGCGTAGGTCGTCTCCTCATACGTACTGTCGGGATAGGTCGTCCGCGTCGGCCGGTTCAAGGCGTCGTACTGGAAGGTGAGGGTCGCGCCATCGGGGTCCGTCACCGTCGCGACCCGTCCGGCCGCATCGTACGTGTAGCTCGTCGTCGCCCCGGTCACCGGCCCGGTCACGGACGTGAGGAAGCCCAGCGCATCGTAGCCATATGTCGTCGTCTCGCTGCGCGGGTTGGTCGACGTGAGCGCCTGCCCGACGGCGTTGTACGTCAGGGTCGTCGTCTGCCCGGCCGCATCGGCGACCGTTTGCGGGCGATGCGCTGCGGTGTAGTTCGCATACGCCGCGAGCAGGTCGCTCCCGCCACTCGTGAGCTGGCGTACTTCCACCAGGTCGATCTGATTCGTCGCGTACGTATACGCCGTCGTGCGCCCCAGCGGGTCGGTCGTCGAGGTGGGATGGCCGAGCGTGTTGTAGGTCGCGAGCGTCCGCTGGACCCCGCCCTCGATCACGCGCGCGACCTCGCTCGGCTGTGACGTCCATCCCACTTCGATCGTCGGGCTGGTCCGCACCTGGCCGGGATAGGCGTACCACGTGCGCGCCTCGAGCGGGCGCTTCACCGTCTGCGGCACGCTCGACACGACCAGCTTCGAGAAACTGCCGTTCCAGCCCTGCAGGAACCACCGCGTGACCGTCGCCGTCGCGACATCGCCCGGACTCGTTGCCCACGCGCGCGCGTCCCATTCGAACGTCACGTATTTGTTGAGATCCGTGTTCCACGCCTCGAAGCCCGTCGGGACCTCGCCAGTCGGCACTGTCGCGGGCACCGCCGTGGTGGTGATGTGGTACTCCAGGCGGTGGACATACCCGAGCGGGTCGATGGCCTGGATCCACGGATGGTTGGCCGGGTCGGCGGTCTCGTGCGTGAACCGCGTGGTGCCGTACGGCGTCGTCAGCGTCGCGATGAAGTCGCCATCGTCGTACGTGAACTCCGACCGCATGCCGATCATGTCAGTGAGGCTCGTGAGCTGCCCACGGCTGGAGTACGCCAGCGTCGCGACCCGCCCGAAGGGATCGGCGAACGCGGTGATCTTGAGCGGATCACCGGGCAACTCGTAGCTGAGCGTGCTGACCTGGCCGAGCGCGTCGGTCACCGCCACCAGCCGGTACTGGCTGTCGTACGTCAGCGTGACGCTCAAGCCGGCCGCGTCACGGATCTCGGTGAGAAACACCCGCCGCTCGCCCGCCGGCGCCGTGTCGGCGAGGCCGTAGATCTCGACGCCACCATCCGGCAACTGCCGTTCGTACCGCACCGGATCGACGGACGTCCGGGCCAGCACCGCGCGGCTGCGCCAGTGCGCCGGGTACGTCAGCAGGCCAACGGGCGACCCCGCGTAGGTCTCTTCGCCGCCACCCCGCAGGTAGACCGACACGTGCGCCGGGATGGACTCGTTGTTCCAGCCGGGGTTGACCCACAGCGGCTCTTCTTTCGCATACGCCACCAGATCGATCGACCACTGCGCGCCGACGTTCGCATACGAGAAGATCTGCGGCTGCATCAGCAGTCGGTAGTCGTACGTGAGCGTGAACGCGATCGACGGGCCGCGCGGGGGCGTGTACGCCACGGGCGTGTCCGTGACGATCAGGCTCGCACTTGACGTCTTGAAGTCGTACGACGCCATCCCGACCGACAGCGACGGGCTGGCCCCGGAACGCCCGCCCCCACCGCCGCCTCCACCGGCGCGCGCGCCGGGACCGCCTGCGTGCATCGGGGTGCGGCCGGCACGCCCGCCGCCCCCTGACGCGCCGCCGCCCCCACCCCTCCCCGCGCCACCGGGGCCGCCGCTGCCACCAACACCGGTCCCCCCGCACGGGCACGGTTCGTTGTTGCCGGTGCCGCCAGGCACGCAGGAGTAGCCACGGACAGTGGCGGCGTCGACGGCTGTCGGCGGCCGCCAGGTGTCCGGCGTCGTGCCCCGCGGCGTCAGCACATGGCCGCTGAGTTCGCTGTCCAGGACGCGGCCCTCGATCCAGCGATCGCCGCCGAGGGCGGGGTCGCGGAGCAAATACGCACCGTCGCGCGCCTCGACGACCGCGCTGTAGTGCTGAAAGGCAAAGTGCACGATGGCCGGCACCGGCAGCAGTGCGCCGGCTGGCCGGACGGTGGCGACGAGATCCAGCCCCGCGCCCGTCGTGGCCTCCTGCAGGTCGCCCAACGTCATGCCGTTCCCGGCGCCCGGCCGCGGACGCGCGACCGTCGGCGAGGCCCCGGCCGCGTGCGCCAGCAGCACCTGAAGGGCCTGCAGACCCGACGGGATGATGTTGTCGGGGGCGGTCGTCTGATCCGCCACCGCAAACCGCGCCGCCTGCACCTTCGCGCCGGCGCTGCCGGGCAACGTGCGCGTGCCCAGCTTGGCCAGACGCGCGCGAATGGCCTCGGGCTGTCCGAGTTCCGTCAGCGCGGCGAGCGCGTTCCCCATCGCGATCGCCGCGACGGCCTCGCTCCAACGCCCACCGGCGCCGTCCGCCAGCGCGAACGCTTCGTCCCACGCGCGCAGGGCCCGCGAGAACGCCCCGCGCGTCCACCACACGCCGGCCAGGTTCGCGAGCACCGCGGCGCGCCACGCCGACGTGGGATGCGCATCGAGGAAGGCCTCGAACGGGGCTGTCTGATCAGGCCGGCCCGCGCGCGCGTAGGCCTCGATGGCGCGTGCGAGCGCGGCCGTCTCGTCGGGCGACGGATCATCGACGATTGGCACCAACGGCTCGGGCAAGACGCGCGCGCGGAAGATCTCCTCCGCCGTCGGCGTGCGCGAGAACGCAATTGCGCGGGCCGGCGGCGCAAACGCGGGGAGGTGACGGTTGGCGGGCTGGGGCGCACTCCGCGCGGCGTCCGCCGGGGCCACGACCTGCGGAGCCTCGGGCGCGGGTAACACCGCTGCTGCTGTGGACGACTCGGTGTCGACCGCGAGCGGTGGCGGATCCCAGGGCTCGAACACGCGCGGCGCCGCCGCCGCGGGCGGCACCGGCACGCCGAGGAGGATCTGCGCCGCCACCAAGAGGCGAACGAGCGCGCGCTGGATCGGAGCGGAGGGCGACGAAGACAGTCGGAGCGTCATGACGGGCACCTACTGGA
>JAEUQQ010000250.1 GCA_016789685.1 Acidobacteriota bacterium
CCACTCCGCCGTCGCCGACAGCGACCAGCCCCGTGCGCCGGCCGCCGCGAGTCCTGACAGCCGTGCGCTGTCCTGGGTGCCGTAGTCGGCCACCGCACGCACGCCCGACGCCCTGGTCGCGTCGGCAGTCACGATCTGCACCACGCCGCCGAGGGCCTCGGCGCCGTAGAGATCACCGCCCGCGCCACGCATCACCTCGATCCGATCGATCGACGCCAGCGGCACGCGGTTCCAGTAGACCCAGCTGCCAAACGGGTCGTTGAGCGACGCGCCGTCGACGAGCACGCTCGAGCGGCTTGCGCCCGACCCCGACACGCCGCGCAGGGTCACCCCCTGGGTCGTGGGATTGGCGACCCGCGAGGTACTGCGGCGAAACAGGCTGAACCCCGGCGTCTGCCGCAGGGCATCGTCGATGGCGCCAGCGCCAGACGACACGAGGGCGGCGCCAGACAACACGGTGGTCGTCGGCGCCGTCGCGAGGCGGTCGGCACCACGCGACGCGGTGACGGTCACGGCCTCGTCGAGCGGTGCGGGTGCGATGACGATTCGCAGGAGGCCGGCGTCGCCTGGGGGCACGCGCACGTCGATCGTGGCGAACCCTGCGGCGCTCACGCGGAGTGTTGACGGCCGCGCGGCCGAGACATCGATCGAGAAGCGTCCGTTGGCATCGCTCAGCGCAGCCATCGCCAGCCCGGGGCCCTCGACGCGTGCACCGGCGACGACACCACCAGCCACGTCGACCACGATCCCCTCGATCGCCGCCGGTGTCGTTGACACCGCCTGGCCGCGGCTCGGCGATGCCGACAGCACGGCAGCGACGACGACCATGACCACCACGCAGATGCGCATCCTAGACGTTGCCCTTCCTCATCTCGTCCTTCAGGTGATCCATCGCACGCCAGCAGAGCGCGAGGATCGTCCACGTCGGGTTCTGGCACGACGCCGAATTGAAGATGGCACCATCGACCACGTAGAGGTTCTTCACGTCGTGCGTCTGTCCGAAGCTGTTGGTCACCGACGATGTGGGATCGCTGCCCATCCGCGCGGTGCCCATCTCGTGAATCGACCAGCCTTCGGTGAGGATGTCGCGGCGCACGCGGATGTCTTCGGCGCGGGCCGCCCGCAGCATCTCGGCGGCCTGGTCGGCGGCGTCCTGCATCATCTTCAGCTCGTTGTCCTGGAAGCGGTAGTCGAACTTCAGGACGGGAATGCCCCAGGCGTCCTTGACGTCGGGATCGAGCATGACCCGGTTGTCGCGGCGCGCGAGCACCTCGCCGAAGGCGGTGTAGCTGATCCGCGCCGGGTGCTCGTCGCGCACGCGTGCCTTGAACGCGCTGCCGAAACCCGGCGTCTGCGCCGCGTGCCCCGGGTACTCGGCGCTGCCCGACGATCCCTGGTAGCCGTAGCCGCGCAGGAAGTCGGGGTGCTTCTCGGCGACGTTGCGGAAGCGCACGAGATAGGTCGCGCCCGGCCGCCCGTCGTCGTTGGTCACCGCGCGCCCGCGCAGCATCGGCAGCGTGCCGCTCGCCCCGGGGCCCATGATGTGTTCGCAGAAGTAGTGCCCGAGCGCCCCTGACGAGTTCGCGATGCCGTTGGGGTACTGGCGCGAGGTCGACAGCATCATGATCCGCGTCGATTCGAGCGTCGACGCGGCGAGGATCACGACGCGCGCCTTGAAGTCGTAGACCTGCTTCGTGACGGTGTCGATCACGCGCACGCCCGACGCCTTGCCTGTGGCCGCATCGACGAGCACCTCCGACACCGTCGAGTTCGGGCGGACCGTGAGGTTGCCCGTGTCCTGCGCCGGCAGGATCAGCGACGTGGGCGAGTGCATCGGCGCGTGCAGGTCGCAGCCGCGACCGCATCGTCCGCGCCCGGCGCACTGCTGCCGGTAGGGGTTGGAGACGCCATCGGTCGTCACGCCGTTGGGCGTGGGAATGAGCCGGCGGCCCATCTTCATGATCGCCTGCTTCAGCAGCATCTCGCCGCAGTTCAGTTTCACGGGGCGCTGGTACTTGCCGTCAGGCAGGTGGGCGATGCCCTCGCGCGATCCCGAGATGCCGAGCAGCGTGTCGACACGATCGTAGTA
>JAEUQQ010000265.1 GCA_016789685.1 Acidobacteriota bacterium
AGAATCGTGTCGATGTTCGCCGGGCTGACGTACAGGTGGGCCGAGAGCCTGACGCCCCGGTCGTCGCCCTGCGCACGGACGCGGATCCTGCGCGCCCACAGGGCATCCTGCAGCGCGCGCGCCGTGACGCCCTCGACGCGGAACGTCGTGATGGCGGCTGCGAGGCGCGGATCCGCAGGCGACGACAACCGTGCCTTCGGGATGGCCGCCAGGCCGGTGCGCAACCGCGCGGTGAGCATCGCGTCCCACCGGGCGACGCGCTCGAGGCCCAGGTCCTTCATGAACGCGGCCGCCGCCAGCAATCCCTGCAGCACGGGCACGCTTCCCGTGCCGTACTGCATGAAGCGGAACGCGCCCTTGGCGTGGTCGTCCCACGCCGTGCTCGCGAGCGTCGTCCAGAAGCGATCCTGGACGCCCGCGCGGATGTACAGCACGCCCGTGCCCTTGGGCGCGAGCAGCCACTTGTGCGGACTGGTGACGTAGGCGTCGCAGCCGAGGGCCTTCACGTCGACGACGATCTGGCCGATGGCCTGCGCGCCGTCGACGAGCGACAGTGCCCCGCGTTCGCGCGCGAGCGTGCACAGGGCCTGTGTGGGCATCAGGATGCCGAGGCCCGACGTGATGTGGCTGAACATGATGGCCCGCGTGCGCGGCGTCATCGCGTCGGCGAAGCCCTTGACAATGGCCTCGGGGCCACCCTGCGCGAGTGTCGACAGCGGCAGTTCCTTCACGACGATGCCGAAGCGCTTGGCGGCGACCTTGAACGACGAGATGCCGCCCGTGTGCTCGTGGTCGGTCGAGATGACTTCGTCGCCGGCCTTCCAGTCGAGGCCCGCGCCGAGCATGCTCATGCCCATCGTCGCGTTCTGGGTGATGGCCACCTCGTCGGCAGGGGCGTTGATGAGGCTGCCCATGGTCGTCCGGGCGTCGATCAGTTGCTGGTAGCCCGTGAGAGGCTCGCCGTCGGCCTGGAAGTAGGGCCAGTCGGGCAAGTCGCGTTCGAGCGTCTCGACACCCCGGTTCATCGCCTCGACGACGGGCCTCGGCGTCGCGCCGAGCGTGCCGGTGTTGCAGTAGGTCACGTCGACCGGCATGAGGAACTGGCGCCGGGCGGCGGCGAAGATGTCGGCATCTGTGCCGCTCCGCGCCTGGGCGGCGGCCTGAGCGCCTGGCCCCGCCGCGCGAGCAGGGGCCGTGGCACCAGCGACGAGCGGCACGCTGGCGAGGGTGGTCAGGAACGAACGTCGCGTGGCACGGGGCATGGCTGCGATCCTCGGTCGGCCCCGCGGTGCGCGGGCCGCCGACGATTGTGCACGACCCGCGCCGTCAGAACGAGCCGAAAGTGCCCGACGTGTCGGGGGCCGCGTGGTCGGACGCCCGCTTGCGTCCAGACGCGGCCGCGAGACGCAGCGCCGGAGCCGGAGCCGGTGCGGGCGCAAGCCGCGTGCGGGTGGTCGAGCGCGGAGCCTGCGGTTCCGGCCTGGCTGCTGCCGCCTTCGCGCCGTGAACGATGGCCTGGAGGTCGGTGACCAGCGCAAACGACACTTCGGCCTGGGCGTTGAGTTCCTCGCTGGCCGCGGCGCTCTCTTCGGCGGTCGCGGCGGTGGTCTGCGTGACTTTCTCCATCTGCCCGATCGCGTGCGTCACCTGGTCGATGCCCTCCGACTGCTGGCGGCTGGCCTGGCTCACGTCGTCGACGAGGGCGCGGAGTTCGGCCGCGCTGGTGGTGACCGAGGCGATGGTGTGTGCGACCTCTTCGACACGCCCCGTGCCCTGCTCGACGCTGGTGATCGAGCGTTCGATGAGCGCGGCCGTGTCGCGAGCGGCTTGTGCGGAGCGCTGTGCCAGGGTGCGCACTTCGTCGGCGACGACGGCGAACCCCATGCCGGCCTCGCCGGCGCGTGCGGCTTCGACGGCGGCGTTGAGCGCGAGGATGTTGGTCTGGAAGGCCAGTTCATCGACGGTCTTGATGATCTTGGCGACCTCGAGGCTCGACTGCTTGGCCGTGCCCATCGCGGCGATCATCGCCTCGAGGGCGGTATTCGAGTCGCCGAGCCGCTGGCCCACTGACCCCATCATCGCGGCGGCCGACTGCGCGTTCTCGGCGTTCTTGCGCGTCATCGAGGCCATTTCTTCCATCGACGCCGACGTTTCCTCGAGCG
Organism: Acidobacteriota bacterium; assembly: GCA_016789685.1. Lineage (GTDB taxonomy): Bacteria > Acidobacteriota > Vicinamibacteria > Vicinamibacterales > JAFNAJ01 > JAEUQQ01. The sequence goes on from JAEUQQ010000265.1 coordinate 2,163, forward strand.
ACGCGGCCTGCTCGGTCGCGCCGCGCGAGAGATCCTGCGACGCGCTCGACACGTGGTTGGCGGCATCGACGACCGAGCGTGCGCCGGTCGCAAGCGACTCGGCGGTCGTGCCGATGGCGCCCGACAGCCACCGCGCGAACACGAACGCGATGCCCAGCGCGGCGACGATGCCGAGCAGCGTGATCGCCCCGACCACCCGGATCTGCGAGGCGTAGGCCGACCTGGCGCTCTGGCGCGCTTCGTCTGCGAGCTTCAGGTTGATCTCCTGGATCTGGTTCAGGTACTCGCGGGCGTCCTCGAACAGCCGCTCGGCGTCGCCCAGGCTCTGCGTGCGGGCCTGGTCGGCCCCTCCGGCCCCGGCGCTCGCGACAACCGCGTTCGTGGCCTCGAGCCACTTCGTCCGCGCCGCCTCGTACCTGGGCACGATGGCGAGTTCGTCGGGATGCGTGGCGAGCTTCTTGTACTTGTCCCAGCGCTCGGCCGACTGCTTCATGTTCTGCGCGTGCGCGTCGCGCTGCTTCTTCGCTGTCTCGGACGCCGGATCGGCAAACAGCAGGGTGCGCTCGGCTACCAGCAGTTGCTGGAGGTCGCGGTCGGCCTGCAGGACCAGGTCGATGGCTGGCAGGCGCTGTTCGAAGACTTCGGTGAAGTGGTGATCGAGCGTCACCGCGCCGCGATAGCCGGCGACACCGGTGACGGCCACGAGCGCCGCCATGAGGACGAAGCTGGCGAGCAGCTTGGTGTTGAGCGTGGTGGTACGCAGCCACGACATGGCGATGGTCTCCGGAACACTGGGGGGCTCCGTTTCGACGCGGGTGTGCCCGCACGGCACACCGGGATCCGGATTGGCCGTGGTGGCGACAGGTTGGTAATCGGCCGGTCGCTGTGTATTCCGCAACTCGACTGTTGTCGAGGCGGCGGGTCGGTGGGGGCTACCAGGTGCGCCTGAGCGGGTGCGCCTCGGTGTTGAAGACGACCTCGTCGAGGTTGAGCGCGCGCGGTTCGAACAGCAGGTAGAGGTACTTGAGGGTCTCGGCCAGGAAGAAGCTGTGCATCAGGTCGCCCCGGGCCTTGGTCTCGACGTTCGTGAGGATGGTGTAGCCGGCGTCGGTCCGGCAATGCCGCTTCAGGTCGCGGAAGATCGTCGCGCCCATCCGCACGTACGCCTCGTCGCCGGTCGCGTGCGCGAGGTAGTAGGCCGACTCGATGATCTCGGGCCGCAGCTGGTATCCGGGCGAGGTGACCCGCATCTCGCGGTAGTCGAACTCCTCGGGCTCGATGCCGTGCAGGTTCCACATGCGCATGCCGGATGCCTGCAGGCGCCGTGCGCGGTCGAGGTCGCCGCCGAGCACGAGCAGGCCGGGGAAGAAGGCATGCAGCGAGCCGTAGATCGGCTTCGTCCTCGCGCCCGTGCGCATGTCGGCGACGCCGTACCAGCGCCCGGTGGCCGTGTCGTCTGCCAGGTATTTGTGAATCGCCGGCACGCTGGCGCGCCACATGTCGCCGCACTGCCGGTCGCCGAAGAGGCGCTCGCACTTGAGCAGGTACTCGTAGTA
>JAEUQQ010000344.1 GCA_016789685.1 Acidobacteriota bacterium
AGCAGGTCGTCGGGCGTCCACATCGTGTGGCCAGTGTATCGCGCCGCTCGCGGCCTGGCGGTCGCAACTTTTTCCCAACCCGCGGCACGTCGGCTGCGTCAGTATCCGCGTGTGACCGACGACTCCCTGGTCGAGCGTGCACGTGCCGGCGACCGCGAGGCCTTCGCGGCGCTGATCGATCGGCACCGCACCGCGGCGCTGCGGACGGCACTGGCCGTGCTCGGCGAGCGGGCGGTCGCCGAAGACGTGACGCAGGATGCGTGCCTCGCCGCGTGGCGGGCACTCGGGACGTTCAGGGGCGAGGCGGCGTTCAGGACGTGGCTGCTCACGATCACGTGGCGTACGGCGCTGTCGCACCGACGGCGATGGTTATCGTGGTGGCGTTCGCTGACGACGTTCAGCGACGCCCCCGAGCCGGGATCGTTCGCGACGACGCGGAGCCCCGCCGATGGCCAGCCCCTCGCGGACGAGGTGGCGGCCGAGCGCCAGGAGGTGGCGCTCGTGCAGCAGGTGATCCGCTCGCTGCCGGGCCGGCTGCGACATCCGCTCCTGCTCGCCGCGAGCGGACTCGGCATGCAGGAGATTGCCGACGTCCTCGGCCTGCCGGTCGGGACCGTGAAATGGCGAATCAGTGAGGCGCGGCGCGTGACGCGCGACAAGGCCGCACGCCGCATGGAGAAGGGACCAACACGATGAGGCACGACGCAGACGATCGGCTCGAGCACCTCATCGACCGGGCCTCGTCGTCGCTCACGGAGGCCGAGACGTCGCCGGCATTCGTGACGCGCGTGATGGCGGCCCTCGACGCGCCCCCACGTCGGGGCGCAACGCCATGGACGCTGGTCGCGCCTGCTGCGGCGTGCCTGGTCGCGCTGCTCGCGCTGGGCGGCTGGTGGGCCGTTCGGCCGGATCGCAGTGCCGACGTCAGCAGTGGGCGTGCCGTCACATCCCGCGCGTTGCCGACGAAGTCCGCGGCCGCCGTCCCGGCGTCGACGTCGGCGCCGGCCGTTTCGAGCACGTCGCCCGCCACCGGGCCAACCGCCACCCCGCGCCCCATGCGCCAAGCCATCGGCCGGAGGCCTGCCCAGGTCCGCACGTTCGATGCGATTGCGATCGCACACGTCGAGATCGCCCCGGTCGTGACGGACGCAGATGGGCTGGTACTCCCGCCGGTCGGGGCCCTGCCACCGATCGCTGTGGATGACGTCGCCATCGATCCCATCGAGATCACAGGCCAACCGCCCGCCGATACACCGCAGTCCCAAGGAGGACGTCAATGACCAACCTGCACACCTATGCCCTGCTCGCCGTCGTGGCGGCGTGGCCCGCGTTCGCGCTCGACTACGCGGCCGTCGACCAGACGGCCGACCCGCCGGCGCCAGCGATCGCCACGACGAGTTCCGCGCCGATTGCGCCGCTGGCACCGACCGACGACCAGGAGCCACCGCCACCACCGCCGCCCGCGCCGGCAGCACCACCTGCACCGCCCGCCGCAGCGGCGCCCAAGGTGACGTCCCAGAAAGTCACGAGGCCCGAGGCCGCCACGGCCCCGCGGGCTCCGGCTCCGCCCGCCGTGCCAGCGCCTCCGGCCGCCGCGCGCTCACGCCAGTTGGTGAACGTCGATGTCGAAGTCTCGCTCGTCGTGCGGGGCGACACGCCCGCTGCGCCACGCACCGTCAAACTCCGCGTCGCTGACGACCAGAATGGGCAGTACCGTCAGGACATGGGCCGGGCCGTCCTCAACGTCGACGTCCGCCCATCCGTCGTGGATGCCTCACGGACGAGCGTGTCGCTGGCCATCGAGGTGATCAACCCCTCGACGAATCCGGGCGCGATGGAACTCAACCAGATGCGGAGCCGGCTGGAGGTCCTGCTGAAGAACGGCGAGCCGACGACCGTCTCGCAGTGGTCGGACGGAACACTCAACCGGTCGATCGACATCATCGTCAAGGCCACGCAGGTGCGCTGACCGGCGTCGATGCCGCCGCGCGGGTGACGTGCGTGTCGCCTGCGTGGCGCGTCGCACACCAGGCGCCTCGCAGCGCTCGCCACGGACGCCTGCCAGGTCCGTCACCGCAGGCCAGGTCGAAAGGGAAGGGTGTCGCGCGCAGCGCGCGCCGACTCAGTGAACCTGGCGCGGATCGCACCACGCGTCGGCGCGCGTGATGCAGCAGAACTGTCGGAGCCACGCTTCGACGATGTCGTCCGCGTCGTGCCGATCGGTGAGGTGCTCGAGTTCGCCGAGGATGCGCGTGAGGGCGCACTCCACGTTCGAGATCGCCTGTTCCGAGAAGTACTCCCGCTGGTGCTCGAGCGACTCACGCACCTTCAGGAACTCTTCGCGGTAGAACTCGATTCGGGTGTGCGTCGGACTGCAGGAGTGGAAGACGACGTGAGGAATGCGGAGATGCGAGAGGCTCATGTCCGACGTCTCTTGCAGTCTACCGATGCCCGGGCACGAGTGTCAACGCGTCAGCGGTGCCGTTCTGCATCGCGGAGCGCCATCGCGGCGGCCAGCCCGCCTGCGAGGCCCGCGACTACGACCACGGTGGTCGCCATTGCCCACGGCAGCATCGGCACCACGTCGAAGCCGAGCCCTGTCGAGGCTGCCGTCAATCGCGACGAGAGCGACGGCAGCGCCAGCCGCAGCGCCGCGACGCCGGCAAGTGCCCCGCACACGCCTGCGCCGGCGCCTTCGATCACGAACGGGCCGCGAATCGCGGGCAGCGGCGCGCCGACGAGGTAGAGAATGTCGATCTCGTCGCGGCTGGCCCTGTAGGCCAGCCCCACCACCCCCACGAGCAAACTCCCCGCGCCCACGGGGAGCAGCACACCCCCCACCCAC
>JAEUQQ010000396.1 GCA_016789685.1 Acidobacteriota bacterium
GCACCGCGGTGCCGGCGCGCCCGGGGGGCGCGCGGGGCGACGCCGCCGGTCCCATCGTGTACCCGAGCCCGACGAGATCGGTCTGCAGGCTCTGCAGCGTCGAACCGTTGACCCACTCGCCGTGGCCACTCGAGTACTTCACCTGCTTTCCCGACGACCGATCGAGCCAGGCCACTGTGTTGCGCAGGAAGACCGCGTTGTCGACGCTGCCGTAGTTCGAGAAGATCCCGTCGTGCCCCAGGACCACGACGCGTCCTGCGCCGTAGTCACGCGCCAGCGCGATGGTTGACGGGAACGTCGCGTCTTCGTCGCCACTCACCACGGCCGACCACGCCGCCGACATCGGGTAGACAGGTCCGGGGCTGCCGCTGAACCACAGCTGCGAAACGCCAGACACCAGTTGTTCCGGCCCGGCGTCTGCGCGACAGGCACACAGGATCGCGCAGCCGAGTGTCGCAGCGATGGTCAGTCGAGTCTTCATCGGCGCAGTCCTCCACAACCATTACGCATCTCGCCCTCAACCAACCTGCAATAGCGGGTCCGACTGGCGACTCGGACATCATCTCAGCGTATCAACGTCGCCAGCGCATTCGCCCCCGCCGCCCAGAAGCGTCCGAGGGTGTCGTTGTGGTAGCTCGCCGTCTCGACCACGATCGGCGCGACCGGCTGCCCGTTGGCGGCCACGCTCTCGACCACCACGCCGAACCGCCTGCCCATCGTCGCCGGGAACTCCACGGCCATGTCCACGTTGAAGCGGCTCGTCGGCGCCACCGCGAACGTCCGGCGCGCGGCCGCCGTGCCATCCTCGAACAGCACCGTCACCTCGACCGAGGCCGGCGTGGCCGCCGTGTTCGCGAGCAGCACGTACGTGTTCGCCGACGCCGGCGGCCCGGTGACTTCCCCGCCCGCCACGGCCCACACCGTGCCCGTGGTCGTCGCCCCGAACGAGTTGTGCGCCTCCCACCACGTCGCATACTCGCCCGGCCACCAGAGCGCCCGCTCGGCCAGGATCGGCACGTCGGCCACCAGCGTCGTCGATACCGCCGTGTCGGCCAGCAACGCGTCTTCCTGATCGACCCAGATCGTGAAGCGCCGTTGCGCGTCCACGGTGTACGTCTTGCTGACGGTGGTCCCACTCGGCAACAGATACGTCGCCGTCACCGTCGCGGGTGTGTCGCCGGGATTCGCCAGCAGCACGAACATGTCGAAATACGGACCCGTTGCCCCTTCGGCCAGGAACCACGACGTCGCGGGCGCCGTCACGCCGGCGCTCTCGTGCCCCGCCCCGAACGTCTGGCCAGCCGCATCGAGGTACATCGCGCGCTCGACGATGATCGGAACGCCGTTGGTGACCGTCACAACCGCCGACACATCGGTCGCAGCCAGCGCCGGGTCGGTGTTGGCCCACACGTTGAACCGTGTGCCCGGTGCCACCGTGTACGTCCGCACCACGGGCGCGCCGGCCGGCAGCAGATACCGGATCTCGACCTCGGCCGCCGTCGCCGCCGGGTTCTGCAGCAGGTAGAACAACTGGAACCCGACGTTGGTCGAGCCTTCGGCCAGGTACCACTGCGTCGCCGGGGCCGGCACGGCGCCCTCGAGGTGACTGCCGTAGCCCGACGCCGCGTCCCATGTCAGCATGCGATGCACGGCCAGCACCGCATCGCTTTCGACCACCGTCGCGAACTCGGCCTGCGCGAGGCCGGGCAGCGTGTTCACCACCACCGTGCGCGACGCCTGCGCCGGCACCGTCACCGCATGCGGCACCGTCGCGCCCGTGCTCGTCTGGAAGCGCAGCAGCGCGTGGACGGGATCCGTCCCCGGATTCGCCAGGCCCAGCGTCGTCGTGAAGAACGTGCTCGTCGCCCCTTCGGCCAGGTAGCGCGTCACCGTGCCGGCGGGATGGGTCCCGGCGGCGTATTCCGCGCTGTTCACGACGCCGTCGACGTCAACATCGCCCGATGCGCCATCGGCGCCGGTCGCCGAATACGGGTCGAGCCCGAACTGCGTCTCCCACGCATCCGGCAGGCCATCGGCATCCGTGTCGGTGCCGAGCAGCAGGAAGGTCGCCGTGACCGCCTGCGCGCCGCTCATCGTCACGCGGCACGTGCTGCGCCCGGTGCAGGCACCACTCCACCCACCGAAGACCGACCCCGTCACCGGCGTCGCCGACAACGCCACGAGGGAATCGCTGTCGAAGGCCGCCGCGCAGGTGGCACCGCAGTCGAGGCCGGCCGGGCTGCTCGTCACGGTACCGGTGCCGCTGCCGGTCTTCGTCAACGAGAGCGTGGGCGGCGGAGTGGTGCCGCTCCAGCGAATCGCGTGATTGAACGAATCGGCAATGTAGACGTTACCGGTACCGTCAACAGCGATGCCGGCCGGCCACGCGAACGCCACCGCGCTCCCGGTGCCGTCAGTGCTCCCAATGCGCCCACCTGCGATCGTCGTCACCACGCCCGCCGGCGTGATCCGGCGAACCCTCTGGTTGACGGTGTCCATCACGTAGACATTGCCCACGCTGTCAACCGCGACCCCTGTGGGCTCCAGGAAGCGCGCCGCGCTGCCCGTCCCGTCTGCGCTCCCGAAAGTGCCGGCCATCCCAGCCAGTGTCGTCACCACGCCGCCTGACGAGATCCTGCGGATCGTGTTGCGACTGGATACGTAGACGGTGCCGTTCCCGTCCACCGCAATCCCCAGGGGTCTATCGAAGCGCGCGGTGCTTCCGGTCCCGTCGGTGGATCCTGCTGCACCCGCAAGCCCGGCGAATGTCGTCACCACACCGCCTGTCGTGATCTTGCGAATCGTGTGGTTGTAGGTGTCGGCCACGTACACCGTGCCGCTTCCGTCCACCGCCACACCCTGTGGAAGATGGAAACGCGCCGCGCTTCCAGTGCCATCTGCGGTTCCGCTTGAAGAGGCGAGCCCGGCCAGCGTCGTAACCTCCCCGCTTCCGGAGATTTTTCGAATTGTGTGGTTGTAGGTGTCGGCGACGTAGACGACGCCACCCCCATCGACTGCGATGGCAAATGGGTATGAGAAGCGGGCTGCGCTGCCCGTTCCGTTCGCACTCCCGTAGGCGCCTGCCAACCCCGCCAGTGTCGTCACGACGCCGCCGGCAGCGATTCGGCGAATCGTGTTGTTACCTGAGTCCGCGACGTAGAGCGCTCCCGTGCCGCCGACCGCCACGCCGTTCGGGCGATTGAACCGCGCAGCACTGCCCGTCCCGTCTGCGCTACCGAGGGCGGCCGGGAAGCCCGCGAGCGTGGTGACGACGCCGCTCGGCGTGACATGGCGAATCGCGTTGTTGCCGGAATCGCCGACGTAGACCACACCGTCGTTGTCGACAGCGATGCCGGTCGGCCAGGCGAACCGAGCCGCGCTGCCGGTCCCGTCAACGCTCCCAACTTGATTCACGCCGGCGGCCGTCGTCACCACGCCCGCCGCGGTGATCTTCCGAATCATCTGGTTGAAGTAGTCGGCGACGTAGACCGTGCCGTTGCTGTCGACTGCCACAGCTTCGGGATAGTTGAAACGCGCGCTGCTGCCGGTCCCGTTCGCGCTCCCGGTCGTGCCCGCGAGGCCTGCGAGCGTGGTCACCACACCGCCAGCGGTGATTCGGCGAATCGTGTGGTTGCCGTTGTCAGCGACCCAGAGCGTTCCGGCGCCATCGACCGCGAGACTCCGTGGGCTGTTGAATCGCGCCGCGCTGCCCGTTCCATCTGCCGATCCACTCGTGGAGGCGAGACCCGCCAGCGTCGTCACGACGCCACCCGCCGCGATCTTGCGAATGGTGTGGTTGTTCGTGTCGGCGACGTAGATGGTCCCGCCGCCATCCACCGCGATGCCCCGAGGCTCGTTGAATCGTGCTGCGCCTGCCGTCCCGTCCGCGCTTCCACCCACCGCGGGGAGACCAGCGAGCGTGGTGACCACACCGCCCGCCGTGATCTTCCTGACCGTGTGATTGCGACCGTCCGCAACGAACACGTTGCCGGCACCGTCAACCGCGACGCCATAGGGGTAGTTGAATCGGGCGGCGTTGCCCGTCCCGTCAGTGATCCCTGGCGTGCCTGCGAGCCCCGCGAGCGTCGTCACGACCCCTGCAGCGGAGATCCTGCGAACCGTGTGACTGTAAGTATCCGCGACGTAGATCGTGCCAGCGGCATCGACCGCCAGCCCTGCCGGGTGGTTGAATCTGGCGCCAGCACCGGTCCCGTCGAGGACACCCCCGCCACCGAGCGTGCCGGCGAAATGCGAGATCGTCAGTGGCTGCGCCGGGGCATCCGACGCGCTGACCGTTGCCAGGGCCACGGCGACCACCGCGGCATACGCCAGACGAACGACGCGCTTCTCCCTCCTCGAGCCCGCACGCTGCCCGGCCCCATCACCCGCCACCATCTGCCTGCGTCCCGCCATGTCCACTCCCCAGGGGCGCGCCCCCCCATCACGGTCACACTGGTGTTCACTCCCCACACGCATGCCGCCCCCTACTCCGCTCGTTTCGCCGGCCGCCCGCTGCGCGGCCGGTCGATCAGCAATGCGTCAACCCCACTGTCAGCGAAGCGGCGCTTCCACAACACGACCGTGCGCCGCGCCACGCCGACCTTGTCGGCGATCGCACGCTCGGATACCCCCTGGGTCGCCAGCCACACGATCTGGCAACGTTTCGCCACGCGCTGGGGCGTCGAAGGCGCCCGCATCACCTTCGCGAGGCGCGCGTGCTCGTGCGCCGACACCTCGCCTGTCTTGTCTGCCGGTTTCACCATCGGACCCGCTCGGTCAATCCCTGAACGTCTCGTGCCAGGCGCACGAGCGCGCTGCTGTTGTCGGTCGTCTCACTCGCCTTGCTCCGCTGAGTCGTGCGCCAACCGCCGCAGCATCACGGCACACGCGTCGCAAGGGCGTTCGTCCCGGCGGCCCAGAACACGCCGCCGGCATTCCAGTACATCGCCCGCTCGACGACGATCGGGGCCGGCGTGGTCCCGATCGACTCGACGAGCGCGCCGAACCGCCGGTTGGCGGCGGCCGGGAAGTCCGAGGCGATTGGCACGTTCGTGCGCGAGCGCGGCGGTAGCACGTACTCGCGTGACGCCCGTGTGCCGTTCTCGAACATGACGGTCACGCGCGCCTGCCCGGCCTGCGACGACGTGTTGGCGATCAGCAGGTACGTCTCGACCGCCTCGCTCCCGCCGACTTCACCGTCGGCCATCGCCCACGTCGTGCCGGTCGCCGTGCTGCCGGGCGTGTTGTGGGCTTCGTGCCAGTTGCCAGGCGACGCCCCCCACCACATCGCACGCTCGACGATGATCGGCACGCCGTTCACCGACTCGACGATCGTCGAGACGGCGGTGTCGCTCAGCGGAAGACCCGCCACGCCGTCGAACGCCTCGTGGTCGACCCAGACGTTGAAACGGCTGTTCGCGAGAACGCTTACGGTCTTGCTGAACGTGCGGCCATCGGGCAGCAGGAAGGTGAGCCTGACATCGGCGTCGTCGCCCGTGGGGTTGGCGATCAACACGAACAGGTCGAACAGCGGCCCCGTCGCCCCTTCGGCCAGGAACCACGACGCGGCCGGGGCAGTCACGCCGGCGCTCTCGTGGCCCGCGTCGAAGAAGCGACCGTGCCCCGTCAGGTACACGGCGCGCTCGACGATGATGGGCTGCCCGTTCCCGACGCTCACGACGCCAGAGACATCGGTGTTGGCGAGCAGGGGCTCTCCGTCGAACAACTCCGCATCGACCCAGATGTTGGTGCGCGACCGCGGTGACAGCAGGTAGGTCTTCTCGACGGGCGCGCCAGTCGGACGCAGGAAGCGCACGCGCACCTCGGCCGACGAGGCATTGGGGTTCTGGAGGAGGTAGAACAGGTCGAGCCCGCTGTGCGTGGCCCCCTCGGCGAGGTACCACGTCAGCGACGGGCTCGTCAACGCCCCTTCGGTGTGACCGCCATACCGGGTGGCGCCTCCCCACAGCATCGTGCGGTCGGCGACGACCGGCCGGTCTGAGTCGATCCGCGTCGAGAACTCGGCGGCCTCGAGGCCGGGAAGCGCCTTGGGATCGAGCGTCGCGCGCGCGCCGCTGGCGATGACCAGCGTGGTCGCGACGTTCGTGCCATCGGTGCGCTGGAAGGTCACGCGCACGTTCGCTGGCGACGTGCCGGTGTTGAGGAACGCGAACCTCGTGTCGAACAGCGCCGACGTCGCACCTTCGGCGAAGTACTGCGAATGCGACAGATCGCCGGGAGGCGGTGGTGCCGGCGGTGGCGGAGTTGGTTCCTCGGGATCGGTCGGCGGATCGGTCGGCGGCGCCGCGGCCGCGTCGAACCTGAACGACCAGGCGTGGGTCACGCCCCCGACAGTGATCGACACGTCGTAGTTGGTGCCCGACACGAGCGGCGCGCGTGGGATCAGGACGACGGTGCCGCGGCCCGCGAGCACGCCGCGCGCATACGTCTGCAGCGAGGCGTTGGAGTTGACGTAGGTCTCTTCGGTGAACACGCAGTGCTCGAGCGCCACACCGGCCGCGGCGAAGCGCGACGCCGAGACGCCGAGATCGGCCGTCGGCCCCACCATCAGCAGCACGGGAAGCCCGGTCGGTGCGACGTAGCCCGCGCAACTCGGCAGCGGGTCGGGATACTCGCCGCCGGGGTAGCTCCCGACGCGAACAGTGCTGCCAGCACCTGGCCAGCGAATCGGCATGGAGCCCGGCGCTGGGTCGCCGGCCGATCGTCCGCGCACGACGTCGAGCGTCGCGGTCGTCTTGTGCCACCGGAGCGAGGCGTCGCTGAATCGACCGAAACCCGTCGAGGTGAGCCGCGGGTCGAAGACGCCCACGGCGTGGAACGGGCCCGACAGCCAGGTGTCGATGATGTCGCGATCAGTCACGACCGTGCTCGACGACCCCATCACGTTTCCCGACCGGGCCGCCGTGTAGCCCGCGGCCGAGTACCAGACGCTGGAGGGACTCTCGGTGTGCGAGACACTCCCTGCCTGTCCGTCGTGAACGGCGTGACGAAACGCCCCATGGCTCCACGCCGGTTGTTCGATCACGGCGGTTGCGCCCGCTGCGACGCGCACTTCGTTCACGTAGGCCAGCCAGTCAGGCGTGTCGACGGGCGCGGCTCCCTGCTGCGTCACGGCAATGGTGAGGCCATGTGCCGAGAACGTCGCGGCGCGGCCAGACAACGAGGTGTTTGGCGCTGCCGTGACGGTCAGCAGCGTCTGCGTCGTCAAGGCGCCCACGCCGACTGGCACTCCTCTCAGCACTCCGACGGGCGGCTCGCTCGCGGTGACGGTGAGCCACGAGGCCGTAGAGACCGGCGTCCACGACGAACCCGCTGGCGCGTCCACGATGATGGTCTGCACGCCGCCGCTTCCCGCGAAGGCGAGGTTCTCGCGCGTGGCGTACGTGTCTGTCGTCCACGCCGGGTCGCCCGACGTGGGGATGCCCGACGGCTTCACGTAGGCGTCGGAGGCCGCGTTGGTGTCAGCCGGGTCGAGCGCCGCGCTCGCCATGTAGACGACCGACACGCCGTCGGTACTGGTGCTGATTGGCCAGCCGAGGGGCCCGAGGCTGAGCCGCCGTCCGGTTGAGAGCTCCACTGCGACGTGGATTACGTTGCCGGCGATCGCAAACCGCCCGTTGCCCGCGAAACCCGCCGGCCAGGCGGTCAGGCCCTCGCCGTTCGGCGCGCGGCCGATGAGCGTCGTCGTGCCGGCGATGCGATCGAAGAGAAACGTCCAACTGATCCTCCCTAGCCCCTCGGTCTCCGGGCTCAGGTCGGACGCCTCCGTCTTGAACGTCACGTAGCGGCCATCGGGCGAGACGATGGGATGGGTGCTCCAGTCGTTGCCGGCCTGCCCTGCTGGCGTGCTGCTCGCGCGCCACACCGCCTCGGTGTCCATGTCCTTGAGGAACACATCGTGGCCCTGCACGGGGTCCCCGGGCACCATCGTGGAACCCGCCGAGTAGAACGCCACATAGCGTCCGCCGTGGCTGATCGATGGATAGAAGCTCGGACCGTTGGTCTGCTGACCAGCGCTGTCGGTCGAGACGAGACGCGTGACGCCGGTCTGCCGATCGTGCCAGTAGACATCGCAGTAGCCGTGGTCGCGAGCATCGAGCGTCGCGAGGCCGTGGAAGGCCACGAAGCGGCCGTCGGCGCTGATCACGGGGTACTGGCTGTAGCCCATGTCTTCGCCCCCGGAGGTCGTCACGCTGACTCGGGTGGTGACGCCGGTCAGGCGATCGTGGACGAACGCGTCGTGCGATGCGTTGGTGTCGCCGGCCACGAGATTGGTGGCATCCGAGTGGAACGCGATATACCGCCCGTCGGCGGAGATCGAACCTCCGCCGGACGCGCCGTTGGCCTGCGCTCCACCCGTCGCCACGCTGACGCGCGTCGTCGTAGCCGCCTGGGTGTCGCGGACGAACACGTCGGGCTGTCCGTTGGTGTCACCGGGCACGACGGTCGGAGAGGACGAGACGAACACGACGAAGCGGCCGCCGTCGCTGGCGGCCGGGCGTTCGTACGAGACGACGCCCTCGGCGAGTTGCGAGCCGTCGTGCGCGACAGAGACGCGCACCGGCGTCTGGGCGAGCAGCCACACAGGCGTTGCGAACACGCCGAAGAGCGCGGCGGCATACGCCTGCGTTGGCCAACGACACGTCATTGGGGACACCTTCTAGTTTGTCGTTCGGCAGTGCCGATGCCGGGGGGCAAGACGACACATCAGCGGTTGCGCGCGATTACGCAAGACACGCGCCACGGCAGCGATGGCTCTGTTTGCCTCGGGAATCGCGGAGGTTGAGGCGTGAGCCTCGCAGCGCATCGCGCAGGCACGATCACGTTGCCGAGTTGTCGTCGGTTGTGCGCCGCCAGTCTCCAGGTTGAGGCCTGAGTGGCTACGGTCGCGGCGCATCACACGCGACGAGTCGGCCAGGGCTTCAGCCACTGTGGATCGTCCAGACTGACCCGCGGCAAGGTTGCGTGCTGTCGACACAAGTCACACGACGACATGGACCACTTACTTTCACTCGCGCCACAGCGACGCGTTGCCACGTCGGCACGGGCTGCTGGATGCCGAACATCCGGCAGCGCGTGCTTTCGGCGACGCTGGGCCGTTCGACGGTCGGCGCGCCACCGCCCACCAGTCACGCCCCTCGTGGGTATGTCGCGGTATCCCCAGCGCGGCCCCCGTCAACGACGACGACGCCACAGCTGAGTGGCGCAGGCCAGCGCTCCCAGTTGCCAGAGCGCAGGCTCCGGGACGGGCACGTAGGGAGCAGAAGGGGTGAACGTGCCGTTGCCGGTGGCAGAGGGCACGAAGTCGTCGGGCACCTCACCCGTGCCCTGGTAGAAGTAGCCCGACCCGGAGTTCGAGACGACGGCGCCAAAGGAATCGAGGTGGAGCGACCCGAAGAACCCCCACAACTCGATCGCTGCCGCCTGCCCTTCGTACACCCTGAGCGACCCGAGCTCTGGGCGGTCGCGGAACCAGACGACGTCGGCGTTCTGTTCGGCCGTGCCGGTGTTCTCGGTGATGTCGAGGAACACGCGGTCGCTGTACGTCTGCGTGAAGCTCCCCGGCACGGGCGGCGGGCCGTAGGTCTGGATGGAGATGCCGGCATTGAGCGTACCGATGAAGTGGAGTCCGTTCGTGTAGGTCAGGTAGCCGAGCAGGAACCGCTCGCCTGGGGCGACGCTGGCCGGCCCGACGACCCCATCGAATCGCAGATTCGAAGCCGCGGCATAGTCGGTCGTGCGTTGGAAGGACACCTCCTGCGAGTTGAGGCCGTAGACCGCCGTCAGGCCGGGCGATGCGGTGCCGCTGAGCAAGTCCTTGAAGATGGCGGTGCTGGCGAACTGGCCCGGCGGAATCGGGCTGCCAGGCACATAGATCGGTTCGGCCTGCCCAGCGCGCCCCGTCACCACCACCATCACCAGCGCAATCCATGCGCCACGCGCGACCTTCACTACACTCGTCATCGCTCTCGTCTCCGATTCCGCATGCCCCGTCAACCTGCACGCTGTGGGCCGCCACACCCGCTCGTGTCGCAGGTTCGCACCGGCCAGTGCGCCACAGACCATCGAGGTCCACGGGCATCGTGGCGCCGCTGCACAACAGCTGCCATGAGCGTGGGTATGACGCAGTGCGAAATGAGTCGTCCACGTGACACAGGCAACGCAGTCGCGCCGCGCGCACCATCGACACCAGCGCCTGGACGATCTTGTTCTCGCGCAGTCAGGAACGCCGAATCGAGAAGTCGACCTTTGGGCAGACGAATGTTGTGCGTTATCGCCACGGGGTGCTGCGACCACGGGGTCGTGGGGCGGTGCGGCACCCGCGTTTGTTCGCCCTTATGCCGACTTCCGGCGCCAATGTCGAACCGCGTGACCTCACATGTCACGCACTTGTATAGAATCCACAGCCGTGGCCTCGGCTTCCCGGCACGCCCAACACCTCCTGATGTTGGCCGACGCGTACTATGCGCCCACTCGCCGCCTGCATCCCCGACACCAGCCTCGGTGTCCGTGGCATCGTCAGCCAGGCAGCGCGCCGGAATGTCGAAGGACGTGAGGATCCCGTGTCCAGCACGAAGGCGACGGACGGACGCGAGCTGCATTCTGCTGCGCCATCTCGGGCGCATCCCTCCGACCTGGCTCGGCGCCTCGGCTCGTGTTCCTCAACTGCACCGGCGACGCACGCCTCGGTCACTACGGTTACCAGATTCTCGAACTCAGTCCAGCATGTAGCCACTCCGTCGGGATTGCGATATGACAGGCAACGGATCGGTCAAGCTCAGAGCACTCACGGCACGGCTGTCGAGGCCGTTCAAGGACGACTTGTTCAAGCGCGTCATCGATGGCATGGACACTCTGCCTCGCGTTCACGCCGCAGCGCTGGAGGCGACATTCCCCGAAGACACGCTACCCAGCAGCGCGTCGCGGAGGGCAGGCCTGCACTGGGCGTTCGGCGAGGACGAAGGCGTCCTCGTCGTCCTGGCGTGCTGGGTCGAGCTGAATGCGACGCTGCGGTCCGAGGTGCAGGGCTACCTTGTCGCGGGCCCACCACCGAAGGACGGCAGCGACCTGATCAAGTGGGCGTACGAGTTCGGCACGACGCGATTCAAGCGGAATCAGACGAAGCAGGTCGAGGGTGCCATCATGGCGCTTTGGCAACTCGACCTGCATCGCAGGGCCGACGAGCTGCTCGCGAGCTTCGACCCAGGCGACGACGCGGACGCTTCAGCCAACGACATCGAAGATTCCGAGCACGGGTCGGACGGCGACGAGTTGGCCGAGGCTACCGCCCTTGACGACCGACTGCGTGCACTGCTCGAGAGCGAGCCCGCAGAGTCGGCGTTCTGGGACAGGCCTGAGGCGTTCAGGGAGGCCTTCGACACCATCGCGGCACACAAATTCGCCAGCCGGACGTCGTCGCGACGCAGGGGAGAGGTCGGCGAGTCGCTCGCACGGCTCGCCGAGGAGTACTGCGAGGAACTCGAGTACGTCGAGTGCACACGCGGCCCACGCGATTTCTCGCAGGTAGCGGAGTCGGAACTCGACACGATCGAGTCAGGTGTCCGGGCCCTCGAAGAGGCCCTGAGGAGCTTCCGCTCGCTGTCAGCGACGAGGCCGCGACTGATCCGCGAGGAACGCGAATGGCACCTGCGCCGCGATCAACTCGCCACCAGCATCGCGCGGCTCTCGGTGGCCCTCTATGGCCCCGCAGACGAAGCGGCACCTCCTGACGACCCCGGGGGATCGGCGCCGCTCTCAGGCCCTGGCAACGACCAGCCGCTGACTGAGCCGGCGATGGTCACCGACGACAAGGCGATCACCATCACGTCGCCGGTCACCGATTCCGAAGCCGTGCATACGACCGGCGAGGATGCCGCTCGCGACTCGCAGCATCCCGAGGCGACGGCGCTGGGCGGCGACGACCCGACACCCGGGCGCGCCGGCGCGGCGGTCGAGCCAGTCGAGGCCAAGGTGCCGACGTCGCCCGATCGTCACGACGACGGCCCGGCAGTCGACGCGCCTGCCGTTGCCATGCCAGCGCCAGCGACCTCGACGCCACCAGCGGCCGTTCCCACGACAGCGGCACGGGGACCTGTCGATCGTGACGCGCAGCTCGTCGCGCGAATCGCCCTGGGTGACGTCCCGGGCGCCTACTGGGTCGCTCGCGCGGCCGAGGCCAGCAGCCTGCAACCGCTCGTGGCGAGCCGCGTGCTCGCCGTCGTTGAAGCGTGGCCACTCGTCGATCACACTGACAGCGCGGCGGTGAGCGAGGTCGCCGACCTGCTGCGGTCGTTCGAGCCAGCCACTCCGTTCGAGGCGTTTGCCGTGACATGCGCCCTCCTGCCCCTGTTGCCCCGCGTGCGCCAGGGCCTGATCGACGTATCCGTGGCGCCGTGGCTCGAACCGAGCGACGACTACCGGTTCCTGCGGATGGTGGTCGACCCGGTGCGCGACTTCCACCAGCGCGGGCTCGCCATCACCGCCGGCGCCCTCGATCCGACGATGACCGGCGAGCAGGCGCGCGAGAACCTCCGCGAAGCGGCTGACCAATGCAAGGCGCTGCTGGCGAAGTCGCGCAAGCACACGCCGTCGTTTGCGCGCGCAAAGGAGGTCTGGCAGACGCTGCTCGACACGGAGCTGACGCGCCTGCTCGAGCCGGCAGCGCACAACCGTCGGAACGAACGCGCAACGGTGCTGGCGGCAATCCGCGACCTCGGCACCCGCGAGGATCGGATGAACCGGTTCAACGACCTCGCAGCCACGCTCCCGGGCCGCAGGGTCCCCGCGATCGTCGGCGAGTCGCGCAACCAGCTGGCGCGGTGGACGGAAGAGGCCATCCAGCACGCGCAGGCCTGGCTCGATGCCGAGCGGGCGCTCGAGGGCAAGGAAGAGGCGTCGAACGGCTACCTCGCCCAGCGGTGCCGCGACCTTCAGCACGATGTCCAGACGCACTTGGGCGAGGCGCAGCGGCACTGCACCGAGTTGCTCGAATCGCCGTCGCCGGCGGATCGTGCCGCCGGCCGCCTTGCGGCCAAGACCTTGTCGGCCCTGGCCGGCAGCCTGCGGCTGGCCGACGGGGGCAGCCCCGCGCACGACCCCTTGCGCGCGCTCGCCGACCCTCCCGAGTCACTGCACGGGCGCCTCTCGGCGCGGTTGCTGTTCTGCCCCGGTGTGCGCCTGAGCGACCAGCGCGGCGTGGCACCCGAGCAACTGGATGGCGCGGCCGCGCTGCTCTCGGGCCAGCCGTGGCCCGCCGATCCGGAAGCTGCCGCCGACGGCTGGATCGCACAACGTGACTTCCGCTGGGTGTCGCTCCTCACGCGAGGCGTGGCGCCCGAGGCAGCCGAGAAGATCCTCGCGCGAAGTCGATCGGCCGAGGAGGATGCCCGCGCCGAACTGGCGACACGCGTGCGGCAGCTCGACACCGAGGTCGAACGGGCTGTGGTCGATGGCGTCGTCGCCCAGGACTACCGTTCACTGCCGGTCTTCGTCCCCTACGGGAACCTTGCGGCCATCGGCGGCGACCTGGGCCGCCACCTGCAGGAACTCTCCATGGAGATCGCCAGGGTCGCCGAGCGCCGCGCCGACATCGTCGCGAGAAAGCGAGAGAGCTGGGCGCATGCCCGCCAGGACATGGTGCGCAGTGGATGGCCCCAGGCATCCGAGGTCACGCGCCTGGTCGAGCAAGCGTTCGATCGACAGGACCTGAGGCTGATCGACGAGTACCTCGCCACGCTGCCGCGACGCGTGAAGCTGCTCCAGGAAGCGCCGCCACATTGGTTCGAGGAACACGGCCCGCGGCATCTCAGGGCCTTTGCCGCGGCAGCCGGGACCGCGACCACGCCCGAGCCGGACGGCGACTCCAAGCTGATCAAGGCATGGAACGACTTGAGCCGCGCTGGCCGCGTCTCGCGGACGAGCCAGGTCCACGGACCGCTCGGCGACATCCTGGCGGCACTGGGGTTCCGGCTCCAGTCGAGTGGTGCATCGTTCACCCGCCAGCACGACGAACGTGGCTGGAC